>NZ_LHSJ01000033.1:0-22727 GCF_001270295.1 Achromobacter sp. DMS1
GCCGGCCCAGGGGCTGGCCGCCAGTCATGGCGCGCCACGCGCGCCAGCGTGTCGGGGTATTCGGCCAGCAGGGCGAGGATAGGCGCTGCGCTGGGCGATGGTTTCGATGAGGTCGAACAGCCGCACGGCGGCCTGGGCCGGGGCGGGCGTCTGCAGCGCGGCGCGCAGCGCGCCAGGCAGCAGCGTCTCGAGCCGCGCCGGCTGCCGTCGGGCAGGCTGCGCACGCGGTGGCTGGCAAGCAGGGTCTCGGCGCGCCGCTGCAGGTCTTCGGCCTGATCGCCGAACGCCTCGCGGATCTGGGCGTCGAGGTCGTTTTCCGCGGCGTCGTCGTCGCGGGCGCCGGGCGCGGCCGGCTCTTCCGTATCGCCCATGCCGACCAGCCGGAAAACGTTGCGGAAGGTGCGCGAGACGAATGCGCGGTGCTCGGCCAGCGTGGCCTCGAATTCCTCCGGCGCCAGGCCCATTGCCCGCGCCAGGGCCGCGCGCAGCGACGCGTCGCCGGGCAGCAAGTGGGTCTGCTCGTCTTCGCGGTACTGCAGCATGTGCTCGGTGCGGCGCAGGTAGCGGTAAGCCTCCACGAGCCGGCGGGCATCGTCTTCGGGCAGCAGCCCGGCCGCGGCCTCGGCCTGCAGAGCTTCGAGCAGGCCGCGCTTCTGCAGGGCCGGCATGCGCCCGCCGCGGATCAGTTGCGCTAGCTGGACCACGAATTCGATTTCGCGGATGCCGCCGTCGCCCAGCTTGATGTTATTGGCGCTGTCGATGCCGTTGCGGGCCATGGCGCGGCGCTGCCAGTCCTGGCGGATGCGCTCGCGCAGCGCGCGCAGCGAGGCCAGCGCGTCGAAATCGAAATACTTGCGGTAAACGAAGGGCACGCGCAGGCTTTCGAGCTGGCGCGCCTGCGGCGCGCTGTCGCTGCCCGCGAAGGCATGCGCGGGCATCAGCCGCGCTTTCAGCCAGGCATAGCGCTCCCATTCGCGGCCCTGGCCGATCAGGTAATGCTCCAGCGCGTCGAGGCTCCACGCCAGCGGGCCGGCGTCGCCGTCCGGCCGCAGGCGCAGGTCGGTGCGGAAGACCTGCCCGTGTGCGTCCACCTCCGACAGCACCGGCATCATGCGGCGCGTCAGCCGGCCGTAGAACTCATGATGGCTGATCCGCCGCGGCCCGCCGGTTTCGCCTTCTTCGCCGTACAGCATGATGAGGTCGATGTCCGAGGAGACATTGAGCTCGCATCCGCCCAGCTTGCCCATGCCCAGGATCAGCATTTCCTGGGGCTTGCCGGTGGACGGGTCGATGGGCACGCCATGCACGCCGGCCATCTCGGCCGCCACGCTGCGGTAGGCTTCGCCGACCGCCAGGTCCGCCAGCGCGGTCATGGCGCCCACCACTTCTTCGAGGTCGGCCAGGCCCGCCACGTCGCGCACGATGAGGGTGCAGAACACGCGTTCGCGCAATTGGCGCAGCACGACGCGGCAGGCGTCCACCGGCAGAATCGCGGCGGCGTCCGTGCCGGCCAGCGCGTCGCGCCAGGCGGCGAGGCGGGCGGGCGTCAGGGGCTGGAGCGCCTCGGTTCGCAGCCAGCCGGCCAGTTCGGGGCGGGCATCGAGGCGCCGGCGCAAATGGCCGGACCAGGCCAGGGCGGGGGCGAGCAGATCGGAAGTTGACATGGCAAAAGGCCGGCAGAAGGCACGGGTTTCAGGTATAAGTGGGGACGATACCGCAAGACCTTCCTTCCTGCCCATCGACCCGTGTCTGTTTCGAAAAAAGTGCTCCGCTGCCTGTTCTGGGGCGCGCTGGCCATTTATGGCGTGGCGGCCGCCGGCTTGCTGGGCGTGCGGTACTGGGTGCTGCCCCGTGTCGACGAATGGCGGCCCCAGATCGAAGCGTACGCCAGCCGCACCCTGGGCGCCCAGGTGCGCATCGGCGAGATCCGGGCCGACTGGCAGGGACTCAATCCGCGGCTGGACCTCGACCGGGTGCGGGTCTACGAAAGCGGCGACGGAGCCAGCCCCGATTCCGGCTCCGTCTCTGGCTCCGATCCGGTCCTGACGCTGCCCGCCGTGTCGGCGGTGCTGGGCTGGCGCAGCGTGCTGGCCCTGTCGCCCACGCTCATCCAGTTGCGCGTGGACCGGCCCGAACTCACCCTGCGGCGCGATGCCGGCAATCACCTGTGGGTGGCGGGGCAGTCCATCGACCTGAATACGAGCGACCACCAGGCCGACCTGAACCATCCCGCGCTGCGCTGGCTGGCCCGCCAGCGCGAAATCGTCTTACGCGACGCGACGCTGCGCTGGCAGGACGAACGGCGGCAGGCCCCCGAGCTGCTGCTGCGCAATGTGAACCTGCTGGTCAGGAACGGCCAGCTTTCGCACCGCTTTGCGTTGAGCGCGGCGGCCGAACCGGCGCTCGGCCGCCGGCTGGGCCTGCGCGGCGAGTTCAACCGCAGCCTGTTCTCGGCGCATCCGGCCGACCCCGCGAGCTGGAGCGGCCAGCTGTACGCCGAACTGAACGATGCCGAGCCCGCGGCCTGGCGGCCCTGGCTGGACGTGCCGCCGTGGGCGGGACGCATCGGCGCACGGGCCTGGCTGGCGCTGGAGCATGGCAAGTTCACCGACCTGACCGCGGACGCCGCGCTCCGGGGGCTGGCGTGGCGGTCGGCGGAAGACGGGCCGGCCCTGCGTGCCGGACAAATCCAGGTGCACGTCCAGGGCAAGCCGGGCGACTTCCTCGCGGGCCGCGATCTGCCCTTTGCGCGCAGCCCGGGCGCGCCCGATCTCTCGGTCCGGGCAGTGTCGGAGCAGGTCCAGGCGGACCTGCCGGGCATATTCGAGCAGCCCAGGCTGGAGGCGGACCGGCTCGAGCTGTCGGCGGGCATCAAGGGCGCCGACGCGCGCGACTGGTATCTGGACGTGGGGCAATTGCGCCTGCAGAACGCCGACCTGGAACTGCGTCTGCGCGGGCAGTGGTATGCCCAGGGCAAGACGGCGGCCGGCCGGGCCGACATCAGCGGCACGCTGGTGCGCGCCGCCATGCCGGCCATCCATCGCTACCTGCCGCTGGAAGTGAACCGGGATGCGCGCGAATGGCTGTCCACGGGGCTGCGGGCCGGAGAACTGAGCGCCGCGGCGCTCACTTTGCGCGGGGACCTGTCTGATTTTCCCTTCGCTGCCCCGGGGGACGAGGGGGAATTCGTGCTGGCCGGCAATTACGCCGGCGCCACGGTGGATTACGCGCCCGCCCACGGCCATCGCAAGGGCTGGCCGGTGCTCGAGAACCTGTCGGGCAGTTTCCGCATCGACAAGGTCAGCCTGAGCCTGGACAGCCGCGGCGGCGCCTGGGCCCGCACCGGCCCGGAGCACAAGGTGGCGCTGGGACAGGTCAACGCCACCATTCCCAACATGGAGCACGAGGCCGAGCTGCTGGTGGACGGCCAGACATCCGGGCCCGTGCCGGCGTACCTGGCCATGGCCGCCAATTCGCCGCTGGGCGGCCTGCTGGACGGCGCGCTGGACGAAGCGCGCGGCACGGGCGACTGGCGCCTCGCGCTCAAGCTGCGCGTGCCGCTTTTCAATGCCGACGACACGCAGGTGGAGGGCCGTATTTCCTTTGCCGACAACACCTTTTCCCTGATGCCGGAAATGCCCGCGCTTTCCCAGCTGCGGGGCACGCTGGAGTTCTCGGAAACCGGCTTGCGGGTGCCCGAGCTGCGCGGCCAGTTCCTGGGGGGACCGGCCCGCATTTCGGGGCAGCTGGGCCAGCCCTCCGACAGGCTGGCGTTCGACGGCACGCTGGCCGCGTCGCAGCTCACGCAGGTGAGCAACACGCCTTCCATGTCGCGGTTCAGCGGCAAGGCGAGCTATCGCGGACAGCTGGGCTACCAGAAGGGCGGCGCGGTGGAAATCGCCGTGCAGTCCGACCTCGCGGGCATGGCCATCGACATGCCCGCTCCCATGGGCAAGACCGCGCAGGCATCGCGCCTGCTCAAGGTGCAGTGGGGCGCGGCGCAAGACCACGGAGCGCGCAACCGGCGCTGGCTCACCTTCACGCTGGGCGACGAGGTCAACGGGCTGTTCGAGCACGACCCGGCCGACGCTTCCGCGTCCTATTTCAACAAGGCGGCGATCGGGATCGGACGGCCGGCGAGCCTGCCGGACCGGGGGTTGAGCTTCAATGTGCAGATGCCGGAAACCGACATCGACGGCTGGGAAACCGTGGGCGACGGGTTCGAGGCGCCGCCCGGCAAAGGCCGGCGCGCCTCGCGGCCGATGCTGCCGCCGGTCGACCGGGTCAGTCTGTCCACCGGCCTGATGCGGCTGAGCGGCTACACGCTGCATTCGCTGACCCTGTTCGCCACCCGCCCGGCTCCCAATCAATGGCGCGTGGACATCGACTCCAGGCAGGCCGCCGGCGCGCTGGAGTGGCGCGAGGCCTCGGGCGCCATCGCCGGCCAGATCACGGCGCGCCTGAAGCACCTGTCGCTGGGCGGCCCCGACGATACCAACCAGGCGGACCAGGCGCTGTCATCCAGCAGCGACCTGTCCGATATTCCCGCGGTGGACCTGCGCGCCGAGGAGTTTCTGCTCTACGGCAAGAAGCTGGGCACGCTCACCGTGCGCGGCACCAACCTGGAGCGGGGGCGCCGCTGGCGCCTGGACCAGCTCGCCATCTCCAATCCCCAGGCCGGCCTCAACGCAACCGGGCAATGGCGGCTGGACGGCGCCGACCGCGGCCTGACGGTGGATGCGGAGGTGAAGTTCGCCGACCTCGGCGGCTTCCTGGACCGCATCGGGTTCCAGCAGGTGGCCTCGGGCGGCACGGGCACGGTCAAGGGCAACGTGACCTGGCGCAACCTGCCCTGGACGCACCGTATCGCCGACCTGTCGGGCGAGGCCGAAGTCAGCCTGGACAAGGGGCGCTTCATGCACGTGAATTCGCGCACCGCGCGCCTGCTGGAGCTGCTGTCGCTGCAATCCCTGCAGCGCCTGGCCCGGCTGGACGTGAACCCGACCAATCTGCTGCGCGAGGGGTTCCCGTTCGATACAGTGCGCGGCCAGCTGAAGCTCGCGGATGGATTGCTGTCCACCGAGGGCTACAAGATCAACGGCCCCGTGGCGGCCATCGTGCTGGCGGGCAGCGTCAACCTCATCCTGGAACGCTGGGACATGAAGGCCGTGGTGATTCCCAACCTGGACGCCAGCGGCGCGGCGGTGGTGACGGCGCTGGCGGTGAATCCGCTGATCGGGCTGGGCGCCTTCGTTACGCAGTGGCTTCTCAAGCAGCCCCTGGCGCGCGCCATGACCGTGCAATACCGGGTGACGGGCAGCTGGGACGACCCGAAGATCGAGCCGGAGGAGGAGACGCAGGCCGGCCCCGGATCGCCCGCGCGCCCGCAGTCCGGCCCCGGCGAAAGCTGGCCCGAGTCCGGCGGGCGCTGACGCGCCGCGAGGCGCCAGAAAAACAAAACCGCCACGCGAGGTGGCGGTTCGGTCCGAGGCGCGGAGCCGGTTTATTTCTTCTTCATCATGTCGAAGAATTCGGCGTTGGTCTTGGTGGCGCGCATCTTGTCGAGAATGAACTCCATGGACTGGACCTCGTCCATGTCGTGGATGAACTTGCGCAGCACCCACACCTTCTGCAGCAGGTCGGGCGCGATCAGCAGCTCTTCGCGGCGCGTGCCCGACTTGTTCAGGTTGATGGCGGGGTAGACGCGCTTTTCGGCCAGGCGGCGTTCGAGGTGGACTTCGGAGTTGCCGGTGCCCTTGAACTCTTCGTAGATGACTTCATCCATGCGGCTGCCGGTCTCGATGAGCGCCGTGCCCAGGATGATGGTGAGCGAGCCGCCTTCCTCGAGGTTGCGCGCGGCGCCGAAGAAGCGCTTGGGGCGCTGCAGGGCATTGGCGTCCACGCCGCCGGTCAGCACCTTGCCCGAGGCGGGCACCACCGTGTTGTAGGCGCGGGCCAGGCGGGTGATGGAATCCAGCAGGATCACCACGTCCTTTTTCATTTCGACCAGGCGCTTGGCCTTCTCGATGACCATTTCGGCGACCTGCACGTGACGGGTGGCGGGTTCGTCGAAGGTGGAGGCCACCACTTCGCCGCGCACCGTACGCTGCATTTCGGTCACTTCCTCGGGGCGCTCGTCGACCAGCAGCACGATCATGACGGCGTCGGGGTAGTTCGTGGTGATGGCGTGGGCGATGTGCTGCATCATCACCGTCTTGCCGGACTTCGGGCTGGCGACGATGAGGCCGCGCTGGCCCTTGCCGATGGGCGCGAAGATGTCCAGGATGCGGCCGGTGAGGTTTTCCTCGCTCTTGATGTCGCGTTCCAGGCGCAGCGGCTGGTTCGGGTGCAGCGGCGTCAGGTTCTCGAACATGATGCGATGCTTGATCGCTTCGGGCGGCGCGCCGTTGACCTTGTCCACCTTCACCAGGGCGAAGTAGCGCTCGCCGTCCTTGGGCGTGCGGACCTCGCCTTCGATGGAGTCGCCGGTGTGCAGGTTGAAGCGGCGGATCTGCGACGGCGAGATGTAGATGTCGTCCGTGCTGGCCAGGTACGAGGTTTCAGGCGAGCGCAGGAAACCGAACCCGTCGGGCAGGACTTCCAGCACGCCGTCGCCGAAGATCTGCTCGCCCTGCTTGGCGCGCCGTTTCATGATGGCGAACATGAGCTCCTGCTTGCGCAGGCGGTTGGCGTTCTCGATTTCCAGGCCAGCGGCCATTTCCAGCAACTGCGAGACGTGCAGCGCCTTCAGTTCGTTGAGGTGCATCGCGGTGAATTTGGGGGGAAGTAAGGAGATTTCTGGCGGCGCGCCACGGACGGGCCCGCGCGGTTCTGAACGGGCGCCGCCGCAAGGGCGGCGCCTGCGTTCCGGGCGGGGGCTTTAGAGCGCGCCGTCCAGGAACGCGGTGAGTTGCGATTTGGACAAGGCGCCCACCTTGGTGGCGGCGGCCTGGCCGTCCTTGAAGAGCATGAGGGTGGGAATGCCGCGGATACCGTACTTGGCCGCGGTGCCCTGGTTTTCGTCCACGTTCAGCTTGGCGACCGTGAGGCGGCCGGCGTACTCGGTGGCCACTTCCTCGAGGATCGGAGCAATCATCTTGCAGGGGCCACACCAGGCAGCCCAGTAGTCCACCAGCACCGGCTGGCCGGATTTCAGCACATCGGCCTCGAAGCTCGCATCGCTGACGTTCTTGATTTGGTCGCTCATGGGGGGTTCTCTATTCGGCTGCACGAGGCGCGAAAGACGAAGAAAAAAGGGGACGCGCCCGTTGTTCTAGTTTGTGGGATGGATTAAAGCATACCACTGTCCATAACAACAGGCTTTGCGGCTTTTGTGTAGCATGTTGCGGCGCAAATGCCGCAGCGCGGTCCGCGGACCGGGCGCGCAGCGCGGAAAGCAAGATGTCATCGTACCGAATTCACGGCTGCTCAGGTCGTGCGCAACCCAGCGGGAGCCGCGCAGAACCTGGGCTTGTCCGTAAAATGTCGGTTTTTTTCCACAGATGTTGGGGATAACTTGGCCACACCACGTTACACCGAGGCGTCCATACGCGTTCTGAAGGGGCTGGAGCCCGTGCGCCAGCGCCCGGGCATGTACACCCGCACCGAAAACCCCCTGCACGTCGTGCAGGAGGTCATCGACAACGCCGCAGACGAGGCCCTGGCCGGCTACGGCAAGCAGATCCAGGTCACGCTGCACGCCGACGGCAGCGTCTCCGTCGAGGATGACGGCCGCGGCATTCCCGTGGGCCTGCATCCCGAAGAGAACGCGCCGGTCGTGGAGCTGGTGTTCACCCGCCTGCACGCCGGCGGCAAATTCGACAAACAGGGCGGCGGCGCCTACGCGTTCTCCGGCGGCCTGCACGGCGTGGGCGTTTCCGTCACCAATGCGCTGGCGACCCGCCTCGAAGTGGTCGTGTGGCGCGACGGGGCGGTAAACCGTCTGATCTTCAAGGACGGCGAGGTGGCCGAGCCGCTCGCGCCGTATCCCGAGGCGGGGCGCAAGAAATCCGGCACCCGCGTCCGTGTCTGGCCCGATGCCCGCTATTTCGACAGCCCGAACATCCCGCTGGGCGAGCTCACGCATCTGTTGCGCAGCAAGGCCGTGCTCCTGCCGGGCGTGAAAGTGCTGCTGGTCAACGAGAAAACCGGGGACACCAGGACATGGCAGTACCAGGACGGCCTGCGCGGCTACCTGTCGGAGGCCCTGGCCGGCGCCGAGCTCATGGTGCCCTTCTTCGAGGGCGAGCAGTACGCCGGCCCCGACCACGAAAGCTTTGCCGAAGGCGAGGGCGCCCAATGGGTCGTGGCCTGGACCGAAGACGGCAACGTGGTGCGGGAGTCCTATGTCAACCTGATTCCCACGCCGGCCGGCGGCACGCACGAGTCCGGCCTGCGCGAGGGGCTGTTCGGCGCGGTCAAGGGCTTTGCCGAGCTGCACAGCCTGCTGCCCAAGGGCGTGAAGCTGCTGCCCGAAGACGTGTTCGCCCGCGCCAGCTTCGTGTTGTCGGCCAAGGTGCTCGACCCGCAGTTCCAGGGCCAGATCAAGGAGCGCCTGAACAGCCGCGACGCGGTGCGCCTGGTGGGCGGTTTCTCCAAGAGCGCGCTGGACCTCTGGCTGCACAGCAACGTGGAGTACGGCAAGAAGCTCGCCGAGCTGGCCATCCGCCAGGCGCAGGCGCGCCAGCGTTCGGCCCAGAAGGTCGAAAAGCGCAAGAGTTCGGGCGTGGCGGTGCTGCCCGGCAAGCTGACCGACTGCGAAGCCAGCGACCCCTCCCGCACCGAGGTGTTCCTGGTGGAGGGCGACTCGGCCGGCGGCTCGGCCAAGATGGGGCGCGACAAGGAGTTCCAGGCCATTCTGCCGCTGCGCGGCAAGGTTCTGAATTCCTGGGAAGTCGACCGCGACCGCCTGTTCGCCAACAACGAGATCCACGACATCGCCGTGGCCATCGGGGTGGATCCCCACGGCCCGGGCGACAATCCGGACCTGTCCGGGCTGCGCTACGGCCGCATCTGCATTCTTTCCGACGCGGACGTGGACGGCTCGCACATCCAGGTGCTGCTGCTGACGCTGTTCTACCGCCACTTCCCCCGGCTGGTCGAGGCGGGCCACGTGTATGTGGCCAAGCCGCCGCTCTTCCGCCTGGACGTGCCGGCCGCGGGCAAGCGCCCGGCGCGCAAGATCTACTGCCTGGACGAGGGCGAGCTCGAAGCCGCCCAGGACAAGCTGCGCAAGGAAGGCGTGCGCGAGGGCGCCTGGGCGGTGAGCCGCTTCAAGGGCCTGGGCGAAATGAATCCCGAGCAGCTCTGGGAAACCACCATGAATCCCGACACGCGGCGCCTGCTGCCGGTGGGCTATGGCGACCTGAGCCCCGAAGAAACCACGCGCATGTTCGACATGCTCATGGGCAAGGGAGAGTCGTCGCAGCGTCGCGCCTGGATCGAAGAGAAGGGCAACCTCGCGGAGCTCGACATCTGATGGCCCATCCCGCACCCGCGCGCATGGTCGTCGATCTCACCGCCGACGACTACGCCGAATTCGCCGTCTACGTGTACAAGCGCCCGGACCTGCGCAACCGCCGGTTCCGCTCGCACCTGCGTTTCGCCATCCTGATGATCGTGGTGCTGTTCGCGTACCTGGCATGGCAGACCTGGGGCCCGGGCGGCCCCGACTGGGGCCGCATGCTGCCCACCTACGCCGAGGGGCTGGCGGTGGGCCTGGGCATCCTGGCCCTGCTGGCCGCGGCCTACGAGTTCCTGCTGCCGCCGCTGGTGCGCATGAATACGCGGCGCATGGTTTCCCGCCAGTCCGACGGCATGTTCCTGGGGCGCCACCAGCTCGATTTCGGGCCCGAGGGCATCGACGACGCTACCGGCTCGGCCTCCGGCCGCATGGAGTGGGACGCCATCAAGCGCGTGGAGGAGACGCCGGAACATCTCTACGTGCTGCTCGGCACGCAGCAGGGCGTCATCATCCCCAAGCGCGGGCAGAACGAGGCCACGCTGCGGGCGGTGCGCGAGCAGATGCGCGCGCACGTTGCCGACACGCGCCTGGCGGGGGCCGGGGCCTGACGGCCTTTCCGAACGATATCGTCTATCTGAATCCATCATGACCGACAGCAATCAACCCGGTTTGTTCGACGCTTCCGCCGGCGACGGCGGCGATGCCGCCATCACGCTGGCGCGCTACGCCGAGCAGGCCTATCTCGACTACGCGGTGTCCGTGGTGCGCGGGCGCGCGCTGCCCGACGTGGGCGACGGCCAGAAACCCGTGCAGCGCCGCATCCTGTACGCCATGCAGGCCATGGGCCTGCACTCGGGCGCCAAGCCGGTCAAGTCCGCGCGCGTCGTCGGCGACGTGCTCGGCAAGTACCACCCCCACGGCGACCAGGCCGCCTACGATGCCATGGTGCGCATGGCGCAGGACTTCACCCTGCGCTATCCGCTGATCGACGGGCAGGGCAACTTCGGCTCGCGCGACGGCGACAACGCCGCCGCCATGCGCTACACCGAGGCCCGCCTCACGCCCATCGCCCGGCTGCTGCTGGACGAGCTCGACGAAGGCACGGTGGACTTCGTGCCCAATTACGACGGCAGCCAGCAAGAGCCGCAGATGCTGCCGGCGCGCCTGCCCGTGATGCTGCTCAACGGCGCCTCGGGCATCGCGGTGGGCATGGCGACCGAAATCCCGCCGCACAATCTGCGCGAAGTGGCCCAGGCATGCGTGGCGCTCATCAAGCGGCCTGACCTGCCGGACGCCGAGCTCAACGGCCTCATTCCCGGCCCGGATTTCGCCGGCGGCGGCCAGATCATCACCCCCGCCGAGGACATTGCGCAGATCTACGCCGCCGGGCGCGGCTCGCTCAAGGTGCGCGCGCGCTGGCAGTTCGAGGAACTGGCGCGCGGCCAGTGGCAGCTCGTGGTCAACGAACTGCCGCCCGGCACCTCCTGCCAGAAGGTGCTCGAGGAAATCGAGGAAATCACCAACCCCAAGGTCAAGAGCGGCAAGAAGAGCCTCACGCCCGAGCAGACGCAGGCCAAGGCCGTCATGCTCAACCTGCTGGACGCCGTGCGCGACGAGTCCGGCAAGGATGCGGCGGTGCGGCTGGTGTTCGAGCCCAAGACCTCGCGGGTGGACCGCGACGAGTTCGTCAACACGCTGCTCGCCCAGACCAGCATGGAAAGCAGCGCCACGGTCAACCTGGTGTGCATCGGCACCGACGGCCGGCCGCGCCAGAAGAGCCTGCGCGACATCCTCGCCGAGTGGCTGGCGTTCCGCACCGCCACCGTGCTGCGCCGCACCCGCTTCCGCCTCGACAAGGTGGTGGACCGCATCCACGTGCTGGAAGGCCGCATGGTGGTCTACCTGAACGTGGATGAGGTCATCCAGACCATCCGCGAGTCCGACGAGCCGCGCGCGGCGCTCATGGAGCGCTTCAAGCTCACCGAGCGGCAGGCCGAAGACATTCTCGAAATGCGGCTGCGCCAGCTCGCGCGCCTGGAAGGCTTCAAGATCGAGCAGGAACTGGCCGACAAGCGCGAAGAGCAGGTGCGCCTGCAGGAACTGCTGGACAGCCCGGCCGCGCTCAAGCGTCTGCTGGTCAGGGAAATCGAGGCCGACGCCAAGCAGTACGGCGACGATCGCCGCACCCTGATCGAAACCGCCGAGCGCGCGGTGCTCGAAACCAAGGTGCTGGACGAGCCGGTGACGGTCATCGTGTCGCAGAAGGGCTGGCTACGCGCGCGCCAGGGCCATGGGCACGATGCCTCGCAGTTCGGCTTCAAGCAGGGCGACGATCTCTACGGCGCCTTCGAATGCCGCACCACCGACACGCTGATCGCGCTGGGCGACAACGGCCGGGTCTATTCCGTGCCCGTGGCCGGCCTGCCTTCGGCGCGCGGCGACGGCCAGCCCGTCACCACCATGATCGACCTGGAAAGCGGCACGCGCATCGTCCACACCATCGCCGCCTCGCCCGACACCCGCTGGCTGCTCGCCACGCGCAAGGGGTATGGCTTCGCCGCCCGGCTGGGCGACATGGCCAGCCGCCAGCGCGCGGGCAAGCAGTTCGTGACGTTGGAAGCGGGCGACGAGCTGCTGCGCCCGGTGCCGCTGTTCGCGGGAGCGACGCAGCTCGCGCTGCTGTCGCACAAGGGCAAGTTCCTGGTGTTCGGGCTGGACGAGGTCAAGTCGCTCTCGGGCGGCGGCCGAGGCACCATCCTCATGGGCCTGGACGCCAACGACAGGCTCGACCAGACCGTGCCCATCGGTCCGGCCGGCCTGCGCGCCGCCGGCATCTACCGCAACAAGCCCACGGAAGACATCCTGGCCGGCCAGGCGCTGGCTCCCTACGTGGGCAAGCGCGCGCGCAAGGGGCGCCAGCTCGACGTGAGGCCCAGGCAGCCGGTGCTGTCGCCCGTACTGGGCCCCGCCGGATAAGAATAGCGCCTAGCGGCGCGGGCCCCTATGGCCAGGGCCTCGCGACCCGAGCCCGCCCTGTGCCGGGGGCGGGCTTTTTATTTGTCTGGCCAAAATGTAAAAAACTGCATGCTGGCGCGATCTTTCGTCAACTTGCGTGCATTTTCACGCATTGTTCCGACAATTTTGTTTGACTCAAATCTATATGGCGCATATGATTTGAGTTGAAATCATTTGATCCTGATGCTTTTATTCACCATGACTGACGTAGCGAATCCGGACCCGGCTTCACAGCAGTACGACCTGCGCATATTGCGCGCGCTGCGCCGCATCACGCGCTCGATTGCGCTGCATTCGCGGCAGTTGTCCGCCGTGAGCCACATCACCGCGCCGCAGCTCATGTGCCTGCGCACGGTGATCGCCAACGGACCGCTCACCGCCACGGCCATCAGCCGCGAGATCCACGTCAGTCCGAGCACCGTGGTGGGCATCCTGGACCGGCTCGAAGACAAGGGGCTGATCCGGCGCGAGCGCGGCCGGGAAGACCGCCGCATCGTATTCGTGACCGCCACCGACGCGGGCCGCGAACTGGCCCGGGGTGCGCCGTCGCCGCTGCAGAAGCACCTGGCCGACGCCCTGAACGCCCTGCCCGAACTGGAGCAGGCCACGATTACCTTGTCCCTGGAACGCATCGTCGCCCTCATGGAGCAGGAAGGCCAGGCGGCCGATGCGCACGGCGACCCCGCGTCACCCATACTCGAGGTGCCGACTGGCGGCGCGCCTCCCGAATCTGGATTGGTCGTATGAGAACACACGAACTGAACGCGCACACGATCTCAAGTGCCGTGGCGCCGGCGGCGGGCAGCAAGACGCACACCATGCGTCCTCCCGGCCGCAAAGACGGCGCCGCGATCCACCAGCTCATTTCCGAGTGCCCGCCACTCGACCTCAATTCCCTCTACGCGTATCTGCTCCTGGCCGAGCATTTCCGCGACACCTGCGTCGTCGCCGAAAGCATGGGCGGACGCATCGACGGTTTTATCTCCGCTTATGTGCCTCCCGGCCGGCCCGACGTGCTTTTCGTCTGGCAGGTCGCGGTGCACGCCCGCGCACGGGGCCAGCGATTGGCCCGCGCCATGCTGCGAGCGCTCTTGCAACGCGAATCGCTGCGGCATGTCCGCCATCTTGAAACCACGGTGGGGCCCGACAACATGGCCTCGCGCCGCAGTTTTACCGGCCTGGCCGCCGAACTGGGCGCCCACGTTTCCGAGCAGCCGTTCTTCGACCGGCAGATGTTCGGGGGCGCGGACCACGACGACGAGATGTTGCTGAAGATCGGCCCCTTTGCCTTGCCCGCTTCCTGAAGCGGGCCGGGCCCTGCGGCCGGGTAAATAACCGCGACGGTTCCACAGCCTGTCTGGCGGCGCATGCCCGCGGCCGGAGGCGGCTGGCCGTCCGTCAACTCATGAGATGAAGGGAGGACTATTCATGGATCTGAAAATTTTTGACAGGATGGAGTCGGAGGTGCGGGGGTATATCCGGTCCTTCCCCGTGATTTTCAACCAGGCCCGCGGTTCCACGCTCATCGACGAAGACGGCGCCGAATACATCGACTTCTTCAGCGGGGCCGGCACGCTGAACTACGGCCACAACAACCCGGTTTTCAAGGAAAAGCTGCTGGAGTACATGCAGGCCGACGGCGTCGTGCACGGGCTGGACATGGCCACCAGCGCGAAGAAGCGCTTCCTCGAAACCGTGGACCGCGTGCTGCTCAAGCCGCGCAACTGGAAGTACACGCTGCAGTTCACCGGCCCCACCGGCACCAATGCCGTGGAAGCCGCGCTGAAGATCGCGCGCCAGGTCAAGGGGCGCCCCAACATCGTATCGTTCACCCACGGCTTTCACGGCGTGAGCGGCGGCTCCCTGGCCGCCACCGCCAACATGAAGTTCCGCGACGCCTCGGGCTACCCGCTGGCCAACACCACCTTCATGCCCTATGACGGCTATTTCGGCCCCGACGTGGACACCATGTCCTATTTCGAGCGCATGCTGGACGATCCCAGCAGCGGCCTGGACAAGCCGGCGGCGGTCATCGTGGAGACGGTGCAGGGCGAGGGCGGAGTGAACGTGGCGACGCTGCGCTGGCTCAAGGAGCTGGAAAAGCTGTGCCAGCGCCACGACATGCTGCTCATCGTGGACGACATCCAGGTCGGTTGCGGCCGCACCGGCACGTTCTTCAGCTTCGAGGCCGCCGGCATCCGGCCGGACATCATCACGCTGTCCAAGTCGCTGTCGGGCTTCGGCCTGCCCATGTCCCTGGTGCTGATGAAGCCCGAGCTGGACGTCTGGAAGCCCGGCGCGCACAGCGGCACCTTCCGCGGCAACAACCTGGCCTTCGTGACCGCGACCCAGGCGCTGGAAACCTACTGGACCAACACCGCGTTCACCGCGGAAATCCAGCGCAAGGAGCGCATGGTGCGCGACTGGCTGGAAAACCTGGCCCACAGCTACCCCAACGCCGGTCTGTCGGTGCGCGGCCGCGGCCTGATCCAGGGCCTGGTCTGCAACGGCGACCACGCGCTCGCCAACCGCATCGCCGCCTGCGCCTTCAAGAAAGGCGTGGTGATCGAGACCTCGGGCGCGCACGACGAGGTGCTGAAGCTGCTGCCCGCGCTCACCATCGAGGAAGCGCTGCTGGGCAAGGGCCTGGACGTGATCGAGGCCAGCGTGGCCGAAGCGCTGGCCGAAGATGGGCAATCCGCCCGCATTCTCAAATTTGGAGGAAACCGCCGATGATCGTACGCAACGTCAAGGACGTGATTGGAACGCCGGACGAAGTCCGCACCGACACCTGGGTCAGCCGCCGCGTGCTGCTGAAGAAGGACGGCATGGGCTTTTCGTTCCACGAAACCACGATCTTTCCCGGTGGGCGTACCCACATCCACTACAAGAACCATCTCGAGGCGGTGTGGTGCATCGAAGGCGACGGCTCCATCGAAACCGTGGCCGACGGCAAGAAGTACGAACTGGGCCCGGGCGTGGTGTATGCCCTGAACGAACACGACGAGCACTGGCTATGCGGCGGCAAGGAGCCGCTGCGCGTCATCTGCGTATTCAACCCGCCGCTTACCGGACAGGAAGTGCACGACGAGCACGGCGTCTACGCGCTGCCCGAAGAAGCCGCCGCGGCCTGAACATCAAGGAGGTACTCATGATCTCAACGGCACAGGATCCGTACGCGTCCCGTACGGATCGAAGCTCCGCCATCATCTCCCGCCAGGATCCCGTGGTCTACGGCGAAGGCAAGTACGCCGACGCCCTGACCGCCGGGCAGGTGCAGGCCTACGAGCGCGACGGCTTCCTGCTGATCGAGAACCTGTTCTCCGAGGAAGAAGTGCGCGCGCTCTCGTCCGAAGTCGAGCGCATGACGCGCGACCCGTCCATCGTGCGCCGCGAGGAAGCCATCACCGAGCCCGGCAGCAACGCCGTGCGGTCCATTTTCATGGTGCACGTGCTCAACCCGGTGCTCGCGCGGCTGACGCGCGACCCGCGCCTGGCGAACGCGGCGCGCCAGATTCTCGGTTCCGAGGTCTACATCCACCAGTCGCGCGCCAACATGAAGCCCGGCTTCAAGGGCAAGGAGTTCTACTGGCACTCGGATTTCGAGACCTGGCACGTGGAAGACGGCATGCCGTCCATGCGCGCGTTGAGCTGCTCGGTGCTGCTCACCGACAACAACGAGTGCAACGGCCCGCTGATGCTGGTGCCGGGATCGCACCGCCAGTTCATTTCCTGCGTGGGCGAAACGCCCAATGAGCATTACAAGCAGTCGCTCAAGAAGCAGGAATACGGCGTGCCCGATCCCGTGAGCCTGCAACTGCTGGTCGAGCAGGGCGGCATCCGTTCCATGACGGCCAAGGCCGGGTCCGTGGTGTTTTTCGACTGCAACACCATGCACGGCTCCAACAGCAACATCTCGCCATGGCCGCGCGCCAACGTCTTCATGGTCTACAACAGCGTGGAAAACAGGCTGGACGATCCGAAGTACGGCCTGTCGCCGCGTCCCGAGTACATCGCGACGCGCAAGACCTTCAAGCCGGTCATGCCGCTGGACAAGCTGAAGCTGGTGGGCGGCTGAAGCCATTGCCCGCGGCCCGCGCCGACGGCCCCTGGGCCGGCGCGGGCTTTTTTTGCCGCCGGACAGTCCCCAGGCAACAAGGCCGGCAGCAAGCCCGCGGCAGCGTGGGCGGCGCGTGGCGCGCTTCCGATCGCGGGGCGGCTCCGGTCGCGGGTTCTCGCCCGCCGGGGCGGCGCTCTGCTATGCTCTGCGCGACATTCTCCTTCCTGCCGCCGCGCCGCCATGTCCGCACGCATCCTCAGCCTGCACATCTATCCCATCAAATCCTGCGCCGGTATCGGGCTGGCGGAGTCCGCCATCGACCGCGCCGGGCTGGCCGGCGACCGCCGCTGGATGCTGGTTTCCGGGGAGGGGCGCTTCATGACGCAGCGGCAATGGCCGCGCATGGCGCTCATCCGCCCGGCCCTGGCCGACGGCGTGCTGCGCGTGTCTGCGCCCGGCATGCCGGACCTGGAAGTGCCGCTGGACGGCTCGGGCCTGCGGTCCGGCGCCGAGACCGTGGGCGTCTGGAACGACACCCTCCAGGCGCGCCGCGAAAGCGGGGAGGCGGCGGCGTGGTTCTCGCGCTTTCTCGAAGCGCCGTGCGCGCTCTACAAGGTGGACGAGGCGGCCCGCCGTCCCGCCAAGCCGGACTGGGTGGCGCGTTGGATCGATGCGCACCCGGAGCTGGCGGCCGCTTTCGACGGCGATCACTTCTTCGGCTTCGCCGACGGCTTCCCGCTGCTGATCGCCAACCAGGCCTCGCTGGACGATCTCAACGCGCGCCTGGAGAAGAAAGGGGTTGCGCCCGTGCCCATGAACCGCTTCCGCCCCAATATCGTCATCGAGGGCGGCTGGGAAGCCTACGAGGAAGACCACACGGCCATGATCGAAGCGCAGGGGGTGCGCATGGCGTTCGTCAAGCCCTGCACGCGCTGTCCCATGCCCGACATCGGCCAGGACACGGGCATCCGCCACGTCGAGCCGGGGCAGACCCTGGCGGCATACCGCAGCCTGGATATTGGCGTGGTGTTCGGTCAGAACGCGATCGTGGACGCGCCGGCGGGCGCGCGCCTGAAGGTGGGCGCGCCGGTCGAAATAGAGCTCGACTTCTGAAGGGAGCCGGGGGGCGCCTGCCAGGACGTTTGCAGGGGCGGGCGCCATCCGTTTCCGGCCGGCCGCGCGTCCTCGGCACAGCGGCAAAAATTATAGAATACGAGGTTCCGGCGGCAGGTCCGGCTGCCGCCGCGCGCGCCGCGCCATGCGCGGGCGTTTTGCAATCCCTCTTGCACACGTCGCGTTCCGGAGCGCGAACCAGGATTTTTTCACCATGCAACGCATCATGCTGCGGGCAAAGCTGCACCGCGTCACGGTCACCGAAGCCGACCTTCACTACGAGGGCTCGTGCGGCATCGACGAAGACCTGCTGGACGCTGCCGGCATGCGCGAGTTCGAACGCATCGAACTCTACAACGTCACCAACGGCGAACGCTTCGACACCTACATCATCAAGGCGGCTCGCGGCAGCGGCGCCATTTCGCTCAACGGCGCGGCGGCGCGCCGCGCGCAGGTGGGCGATCACATGATCATCTGCACCTACGGGCCGATGTCGGAAGAAGAATCGGCCACGCACAAGCCCCGCGTGGTGCTGGTCGATGCGGCCAACCGCGTGAAGGAAATCCGCAAATTCCCGGCGTAGCGCCGGGCCGGGCGGCGCGCGGGCGGACACGTTCCGGCGGCGCGCCGTCGCACTCGAACCGTTTCATCATGAGCTTTCAGGTCATCATCCAACCCAGCAAGCACCAGTTCCAGGTCGAACCCGGCCAGACCGTGCTGGACGCCGCCCTGGCGGCCGGCATCGTGCTGCCCTATAGCTGTCGCAACGGCGCCTGCTCTTCCTGCAAGGGCAAGGTGGTGTCCGGGGAGTTCGACGCAGGCCCGTATCCCGCGCAGGCGCTGTCGCCCGAAGAGCTGGCCGCCGGCTACACGCTGTTCTGTCAGGTCCGGCCCTCGTCCGACATGGTGCTGGAATCCACCGAAGTGCGCCTGGCTTCCGACATCCAGATCCGCAAGCTGCCCTCGCGCGTGCAGGCCATGGAGCGCGTGGCGCCCGACGTCACGGTGCTCAAGCTGCAATTGCCGGCCTCCGAGCAGTTCCGCTACTACGCCGGGCAGTACATCGAGATCATCCTGAAAGACGGCCGCCGCCGCAGCTATTCCATGGCGGGCGCGCCGCATACCGGCAGCCCGCTCGAACTGCACATCCGCCACATGCCGGGCGGTGTCTTCACCGACCACGTCTTCGGCGCGGGCGAGACACAGATGAAAGAACGCGAGATCCTCCGGCTCGAAGGGCCGTTCGGCTCGTTCTTCCTGCGCGAAGACAGCGACAAGCCGGTGGTGCTGCTGGCCAGCGGCACGGGTTTCGCGCCTGTCAAGGCCATCGTGGAGCACATGATCCACGCCGGCATCCGCCGCCCCGTTGCGCTGTACTGGGGAGGCCGCCGTCCGCGCGATCTCTACATGCACGCGCTGGCCCGGTCCTGGGCCGACACGCTGCCCGATTTCAAGTACGTGCCTGTAGTGTCCGACGCCCTGCAGGAAGACGGCTGGAGCGGCCGCACGGGCTTCGTGCACGAAGCGGTCATGCACGATATTCCCGACCTGTCGGGCTACCAGGTGTACGCCTGCGGCACGCCGCTCATGGTGGAGGCGGCGCGGCGCGAGTTCAGCACGGACTGCGGCCTGCCGGCCGAAGAGTTCTACGCCGATGCCTTCACCTCGGAAGCCGACCTGGCGCGGGCCGGGGCGTAGGCCGCCCGGGCGCGAGCCGGCGTCGGGCGCAGGCTCTGCCCCTCTTTTTCCCGAACGCGCCTCGCCTTGGCGGCGCAGCGTTTTTTTACGATGCGCGCCCGGCGGCAAGGTAAACTCTGGAGTCATCTGAGCGGCGGCTTGCCGGCAGGCGACGACATCGGGTCGGACGCGGGCGGCGCGCAGGGAGCAATGCGGGCATGAAAGTAGCGGTATTGGGCAGCGGCATCATCGGAGTTTCCAGCGCCTGGTGGCTGAGCCAGGCGGGCCATGATGTCGTCGTGGTCGATCGCTGCACCGGTCCCGCCCAGGAAACCAGCCTGGCCAACGGCGCGCAGATCTCGGTGTCCTATGCCGAGCCCTGGGCCAATCCGCAGGCGCCTCTCAAGCTGCTGAAATGGATGTTCCAGGACGACGCGCCGCTGCTCTTCCGTCCGCAGCTCGACTGGCGGCAATGGCAATGGGGGCTGGCCTTCCTGCGCGAATGCCTGCCCGGGCGCCTGGCGCCCAACATCCGCGCCATGGTGCGCATGGCCGAGTACAGCCGCGCCACGCTGCGCGGCATGCGCGCCGAGCTGGGCATCCAGTACGACCACCTCGAGCGCGGCATCCTCAATTTCTACCGCGATTCCCGCGAATTCGAGAATTCCCAGCGCGCGGCCGGCCTGATGCGCGACTTCGGCGTCGAGCGGCGCGTGGTGTCCGCCGACGAAGTCATCGCCATCGAGCCCGCGCTGGCGCCGCATCGCCAGACCATCGTGGGCGGCGACTACACGCCCGAAGACGAAAGCGGCGATGTCCATCTTTTCACGGTGGCGCTGGCGGGCCATTGCGAACGCGCGGGAGTCGAATTCCGCTACAACACCCGCGTCACCCGGCTCGTCACGGCGGGCGGCAGCGTCCAGGGCGCGGAAATCATCGGGCCCGACGGACGCTACGGACAGATCCAGGCCGATGCCTACGTGGTCGCGATGGGCAGCTTCAGCCCGTATCTGCTGCGCCCGCTGGGCGTCGCCTGCAACGTGTACCCGGCCAAGGGCTATTCGGCCACCTTCCCGGTGCTGCGGCCGCAGGCCGCGCCCACGGTCAGCCTTACCGACAGCAGCCACAAGGTGGTGTTCTCGCGGCTGGGCGACCGCCTGCGCATGGCGGGCACGGCCGAACTGTCGGGCTATTCCCGCAGCCTCAACACAGGGCGCTGCGAGGCGCTCACGCGCCTGGCGCGCGAACTCTTTCCCGACGCGCTCGATTTCGAGCGCGTCAGCTACTGGTCGGGCCTGCGTCCGTCCACACCTTCTAACGTGCCCATCATCGGGCGCAGCCGGATTCCGAATCTCTATATCAACACGGGACACGGCACGCTGGGCTGGACGATGGGCGTTGGCTCGGGCCGGGCATTGGCCGATCTGCTGAGCGGACGGACGCCCGAACCGGAATTTCCTTTTCTTGGTCTGTGAACCTATGAAGAAATTGCAATTGGCGGGCTTGGCCCGCGCAATGTTCGCCACCCGGCGGGCATGGGTTTTTGGGGCCGCCATGGCAATGGCGGGAGCGGCGCACGCGGCGCCGGTCGAGATCCAGGTCTGGTACACGCTGCCGGACGCCAACAAGGCCGAGTTCGAGAAGCTGGCCAAGCAGTACAACAAGGAGCAGGACCAGGTGCGCGTCAATCTGCGCGCCTTCTCCTCTCCCAAGGATCTCGAAGACGCGACGGTGGCCGCCGTCAAGTCCAAGAAGGCTCCCAACCTGGTGCAGCTTTCCGACAACCATTCGCCGGAAGTGGTGGCGCAGCACAAAGCCATCCTGCCGCTCTACTCGCTGCTCGCCAAGTACCCCATCAAGGACCTGAACTGGTTCGTGCCGGAAACCAGCAGCTTCACCCGCGACAGCAAGGGCCGCATCCTGGCCTTCCCCTGGATGGCCGAAGTGCCGGTGATGTTCTACAACACCGCCGCCTACAAGAAGGCCGGCCTGGATCCCAAGAAGCCGGCGCGCACCTGGACCGAGCTGCAGGGCGAGCTGCTCAAGCTGCGCGACGTGGCCGACATGGACTGCCCCTACGCGTCCAGCGACCAGGTCAGCGTGCACCTGGAGAACCTGGCGCCAGTGAACAACCAGCTCTTCATGACCAACAACAACGGCCTGGCCGCGCCGGCCGGCAAGAAGGCCGCGGCGGCGGGGGCCGCTTCGCTGCAGTTCGACACGCTTTATATGCGCCATGTCTCGCTGATGGCGAGCTGGAAGCGGTCGCTGTTGTTCATGGCGCATTCCGGCGACAACGCCAGCGACAAGCTCTTCGCCAAGGGCGAATGCGCCGTGCTCACCAGCTCGTCCGGCGCCTTCGGCCAGTTCCTGAACACCAAGTCGCTGCAGTTCGGCGTGGCGCCGCTGCCGTACTACGACCAGGTCACCAAGACGCCGGGCCGGCCCTTCGTGAGCGGGGCGGCGCTGTGGGCGCTCGAAGGCCATCCCCAGGCCGAGGAAAAGGCCACCGCGCAATTCCTGGCCTGGCTGTCCAAGCCCGTCATCGCGGCCGAATGGCACCAGCGCACCGGCTACCTGCCGCTGACCGAGGCGGCCTTCCGCGCGTCGGACGTGTCCTTCTATGACCGCGTGCCCGGCGCGCAGTCCGTCGTGGCCTCCATGCGCAGCAATCCCGCGCCCAGCGGCCGCGGCTTCCGCCTGGCCAACTACGACCGCATCGAGCCGGTGCTGAACCGCGAGCTCAACGATGCCTTCGAGGGCAAGACGCCCCCGATGGCCGCGCTGAACAACGCCGCCGCCCAGGCGCGCAGCATCGCCGCCCAGCGTTGATCCGCCGTCCATGCCTGCTTTCCCGACCCGGCTTCTTGCCGGGTTTTTTCTTCCGGGGCCGTCCCAGGCAAAACCCGGCAGGGCGGCAAGCCCCGCAGCTTGGGGCATTCTCATCGGCCCCGGCTGTTCCGTGCGGGATGAATTCGTCCGTTCGTACATGTTCGTCTGGCTAGGGCTCCGCGCCTCGGCCACCATGCCGTCCATGCGCTCCGCTCCTGGCGCGCTCCTGTTTGGCGACGAGGCATGGTCCGACTTGTATTCTTCCTGGCCGGCGCGGGAGGGCTGGTTTCCTGCGCGCTGCCCCCCGCGGGGCCGGCGGCGTCCTGGCGCGCCAGTTCCGCGTCGGCGGTCTTTCATTTCGACTGGCGCCTGTCGGGCGACCCGGCCGTTGCGCCCCTGCAGGTTTTCGACGACGGCAGACAGGCATGGCTGCAGTTCGCGCCGGGCCAGCCGCTGCCCGCCATCTTTGGCGCCGACGAGTCGGGCGAGCGCGCGCTGCCGTATGTGGTGCGCACGCCCTATGTGGTCGTCGACGGGCCGTGGCGCCGCCTGAGGTTCCGCGGCGGC
>NZ_LHSJ01000033.1:22868-27048 GCF_001270295.1 Achromobacter sp. DMS1
TCCTGGACGCAGGCAATGAGCTGGCATTCGTTCTGCGGCAAGGTGCCGGCCCAGGCGGCGGACAGATCGCCGCCCTCTTCCACGTATGCCCGCGCCCAGTGGCCCGGACAGCGCCCGCGCACGGTAGCCGGTCCGTAGCGCCGGGCATCGTCGTCGAGAATGTCGCGCAGGGTCTTGCGGCCCTGGGTGCCTTCGATCAGGTCCGCCAGGTATTCGTAATAGTCGGCCCGCCGCGGGCGAAAGCGCCAGGCGTGCCGCCCGCAGCCGGGCCCGGGGCGGCCGGCGTCGCAAAAGCCGCCCGAAAAGTCGCCCGCTCAGCCATGGTCCGATTCCAGCACGGCGGCGGGGCACGCGCAAGCGGTCGGGGCAGATCGAAGCGGCGCGCCAGCGCGCGCGGATCCACCAGGCCCGCCCCTACCTTGAGCAAGGCGCAGTCCAGCGCGGCGACGGCGCCCGCGCCGAGGTCCTGATTCGCTTCGCGCACCAGCCGCGCGAAGGCCGCAGTTGTCGCGCCGCGCCACCAGTTCGAAAAGCCGTCGAGACGCTCCGGCTCGATCATTTCGGCGGCGACGCTGCGCCCGCGCACGCCGTTGGCGCCGGCATCTGCGGGCGCGGCACGCGGGGCAGCCTTCCGGATTCCGGATTCGCAATGCCGGCACGTCCTGGCCGCAGGCATCCGCGAGCACGGGCAAGCCACAGCCGCCAGGCCTGCGTCGCCTCGGGGCGCGCGACGCCGCTCCGCAGCGCCCCACAGACTGGAGGCGGGCCGGGAGCAGGAGGCGCACAGCGTGGGCAGCAGGGTCTGGTAGACCAGCAGCTTGAGCACGCCGGGCGTGGCCAGGAATTCGCGCGGCACGCCGATGGCGTCGGAAGCCAGCCTTTCGGGTATCAGGAAAGCCGCGCCGGCGTGCGTCGTGGTGTAGAGCCCGACGCCGGAGCCTGCCAGGTCGGCAAAGGCGCGGCCGGTTTCGCGGTCGCGGATTTCGCCCAGCAGCAGATCGTTCATGGCCGACCGCTTGATGGTCTTCAGCTTGGCCTCGAAGGCCGGCCACGCCGGCTCGGCCAGGCCGCCCGAGACCGTGTTCTGCAAGGCGTTGCCGATGAGGTACTCGACGGGATCTTCGAGCGTGATCACCTTGCGGCTGGCGGCGATGCCCCGCATCAGCGTCGCGATGGTGGTGGACTTGCCCGACCCCACCACGCCCGCGAGCACGATGGCGCCGCTTTCGCGCTCGCGGGCGCGCAACAGCGCGGCAACCTGTTCCGGCAGATAGCCCAGATCCGCCAGGCCCGGATGCGCGTTCGCGTCCAGGCGCAGGATGCGCAGGCACACCGAGGGGCCGGCATCGGTGGCCAGCGAGGCCCACCTCAGCACCAGCGGGGCACCGTCGAGCTCGAGCGCGATGCGGCCCTGCTGTTCGATCGCCGGGTCGAAGACCGCGCCGTTGCCGCCGCGCACGTCCATCCAGGCCACGGCCAGCACTTCCAGCAGCGTGGCGTGCGACAGCCCTTCGAAACGGTCGGACTTCAGGTACTCGCCGTTGATGGTGTAACGGATTTCGCATTGTTCGCGGCGCGGGCTGACGTTGATGTGCACGTCGCTCGCGCCCTGCTGCACACCTGCCCGCACGATATCGAGAAACAGCGCCGACAGGGCGGAAGCCCGCTCGGCCTGGCGCAGCCGGCTCTGCCGTCCCAGGCCCGGCGCGCCGAGCTGGCCGCGCGCCACCATGAGGAGCAGCGTGGCGGGCAGCATGTACCGGGGAGGATCGGCAAGGCGGTATCCCTGGGCGCGCGCCATGCGTTCGATTTCGTCGGCCTGGTCGCCCACAGCGTATTCGCTCACGGCGAAAACCGCCACTTCGCCGCTCTCCAGGAGCACGGGGCAGAGCCGCCCGGCCAGCGCGGCCAAGTCGAACTCGCGCGCCAGCGCCCGCAGGAAAGGCGGATTCATGCGCGCGATGTCTTCGGTGGACTCGAGGCGCGGCACGGATGCCGCCCGCGCCATGCCGGAGACGGGAGAGATGACGGTCATGGGCGGCCCTCCGCCAGATCCAGGCACACCTGGCGCGATCGCCCTGCGTGCAGCAGGCTCACGCATCCCGCGTCCATGCCCAGCAGCCGATACCCGGCCGCCGCGCCCGCGACGGGATCCGCGCGGCGGCCTGGAAGCGCAGCGGGGCTCGTTGATGAGCACTTCCGCCCGCAGGCGGGGCGCAATGCCGTAAATGGCGGCGAGCCGGATCCGGTCTTCGGCCGCCGCCGGCGCCGCTTCCGGCAAGCCCTGGCGGGGGCACGCCCCGGACGCCTGGCAACCGGCCAGCGCGGCGGCGGCATCGGCGCGCAGCAGCATGCGGACCGTCTCGGCTTCAGGCCAGGCGGCGGGCTCGCCGTTGCGGCGCCGGCCTGCGCGGCCAGGACGGCCGCGAGAATGGCCTGCCGCCCATAGCGGGCCGGCCGCTGCCGCAGGGACGGCCAGGCGCCGCCCGCGTATTCAGTCGTGTTCATAAAGGACTCCCTGGAGTTCCGCCGCGAGCATGCTGCTCGCCAGCCCCGCGCGCGCTTGCGGCTGGATATTCAGGACGAGGCGCGACCAGCGCGCCGATGAAAATGCGCCCGACAGGAGCACGAGCGAGCGCAACGGCCCGTGCAGGCTGACGGTGCGGGCCACGCAGCTCCGGCGCGCCCGCCGGCCGCGCGATGCCTTCCGCGAACGCCGCGCGGGCGGGCTGCCCCAGGGACACGGACGAAAACGCGGCGCAGCGTCCTGCAGCACGCTGGCCACCCGGATGTCGACCTCATGCCCGGAAGGCAAGGCGATAGCGGACAAGGGGCGTTCCCCCGCCGCCAGGCGCCAACTGAGAACGGCTTCTTCGAGCGGGTTGAATGACAGGTTCCAGCCGGAAGGCCGGCGGGCGGCCAGCCCCTGGTTGGTGGCAAACGGATATGCGCGGGCATAGAACGCCGAGCAGCGCCACTGCGCGTCCATGGCGTCGCAATGCGCGCGCCGCAGCGCCCAGCCTTCGAGCGACAGCGGAACGCCCGCCAGCCCGGCAATCAGCCGGCCGGGCTCGCTGCCGTCGTGCGCACGAAGCCGCCGCATTGCCTGGGACAGCGCGTCGTCCCAGGCCTGGCGCGCATCGCCCGCCGACGCATCGGCGGCCGGCGTGCCGGCATCCTCGGGCGCCGGGCGGTTCCATGAATGCCACAGCCAGGGCCCCAGCGCCGAGGCCGCCAGGCAGAGCAGGAAGACGCGCACCGTCCACGGCAGCTCGCTCCACCGCGACGGCACGGGAATGAGGCGGCAGGCCGCGTCGCCGCCGGCACACAGGCGGGTCCAGACTTCCGCCGGATCGAGGGCGGCGAGATCGGGACGCTGCGACAGCAATTGCGCGCGGGCGGATTCGGCCGCCGCCTGGGGCCGGGCTTTTTCCATGGCGCGCAGCGTGCGCGCCAGCAGCAGCCGGGCGTTGACGCTGTGCGGGTGGGCCAGGCATTGCCGCAGGTTGCCGTCCAGGATCTCGCGTTCTCCGTTCAGTCCGGGTTCCCGCGGGTCGCCAGCGCCGTGGCAGCGCACGGCCAGCAACTGCTCCAGGCGCAGCAGGTAATCGGCGAAGCCAGGGCCCTCGGGCGACCTGGTAGGCGGCCGGCGCGGGCTGCGGGCGCAGCGCGGAATGCCGCGCCAGCAAGGCCAGCATGTCCCGGGCCAGGCCGCTCAGCGCCGCGGCCGGATCGGCCGGCGCAAAGCGGGCCGACAGCTCGCCCACGCAAGATTCGTCTTCCATGCGCAGCAGCCGCAATTGCGCCGTCCACGGACCCGAAGGCGGGGCCAGCAGGTGCGTAAGCACCACGAAGTCGCTCTGCGCCTCGCATTGGGCCGCGTAGCGCAGGGCGTGTTGTCGTCCCCAGGCGCGCGCGCTCAGCACGAAGCCGGGGCGAGGGCTGCGTCAGCCAGGGCACCAGCGTCTGCGTGCGCGCGCGGCCAGCAGGCGGGCCTGCTCGTTCAGGTAGAGCGGCACGGCGCGGCTCAGCCTGCCCGCGGCGTCGGCGAGCTGGGCGTTCGGGGCGTGCCGGGCGCGCCGGCATCGGCCGAGGCGCCCAGGAACGTCAGCAGCACCGCGTCGTCGGCCGGCCGCGGGTAGAGCGCGGCGGCGGCCGAGTCTTCGGCCAGCCACACCGG
>NZ_LHSJ01000330.1:0-4104 GCF_001270295.1 Achromobacter sp. DMS1
TTCCGCGCTGCTGATCGCGCTGGTCGTCTCGCCATCATGTTCATCGTGCGCCGCCTGCGCGGCGCGGCCCGCGGCCTGCCGCCCAGGGCGCGTACGGCCAGGGCGCCGGCCAGGCAGGGCCAGCAGTCCCTGTGGCGCGAAAGCCTGAAACCGGCTGCCCCGGCTGCGCCGGCGGCGGTCCCGGCGCCTCTGTCGCGGCCGCCGCCCCGGCCGCGGCGCTGCCCAAGGCCGGCGAGGACGGCAACTGGTTCATTCCCGGCGACTTCGACACCGTCGGCTTCCTGAAGCAGGCCAAGGAGCAGTTCGTCCGCATCCAGGCCGTCTGGGACAGCGGCGACACCGACCGCCTGCGCGAATTCCTCACCGACGATCTCATCGCCGAACTCATGCCCCAGCTGGCCGAGCGCGGCAGCGCCGCCAACAAGACCGAAGTGGTGCTGCTCAACGCGGAGCTGCTGGGTATCGAAACCGTGTCCGACGGCCATCTCGCCAGCGTGCGCTTCTCCGGCATGCTGCGCGAAACCCCGGGCGCCGAGGCCTTCCGCTTCGAAGAAGTCTGGAACCTGTTCAAGCCGTCCAACGGCGGCTGGCTGCTGGCCGGCATCCAGCAGATTCCGGTCGAATACGCGAGCTGACGCGGCGGCCCGCGCCGGCGGGCCCGCCCGCCGGCCGGTTTGCCGAACCCATGAACCGGCCCGCAAGGGCCGGTTTTCGCATGCCCGGTCGAAAACGCCGGCGACCCGGTACACTCCCGGTTTAGTCATCAACTCCGTCCGGCGGACCCGTCTTCGGGTGTCCCTGCGTATCATGCTGCCTTTTTCGTTTCTGCCCACTCCCTCGCGGCTGGCCGTCAATGCGCTCAACGCCCTGTTGCGGCGCGAAGCCTGGGCGCGCGAGCGCCTGGTCCGGCACGCCGGCAAGACGGTGCGGTTCGCGCTGGGCGGGTTCACGCTGGGGCTGACCATCGACAGCGAAGGGCTGGCCGACCTGGCCGACGCGGCGGTGGTGCCCGACGTGACGCTGACGGTTTCGCCCGGGAAGCTGCCGGTGCCAGGCCTGCCGGTGGCGGGCGGCCTGCGGCCCGGACCGCCTGGCGCTGGTGGACGCCTCGGGCCTGGCGCTGCGTCTGCTGGGAGACGCCATTTACGCCAATCCGCTGATGCTGGGCTATGCCTGGCAGAAGGGCTGGCTGCCGCTGTCCGCGCAGGCGCTGCGCCGCGCCATCGAGCTCAACGGCCAGCAGGTCGAGCGCAACCTCGCGGCATTCGGCTGGGGCCGCCGCGCGGCGCACGACCTGGCCGGCCTGCTGCGCGAGCTGGACCGCATGAGCCGGCTTCCGGGCTGCCCGACGGGGTCGTCGAGATCAGCCGTCCGCGCGCGCACAAGCCGGTGCTGGAACTGAAGAAGCCGCCCGCCGAGCTGGAGCGGCTGGTCGCCGTGCGCAAGGCGTACCTGGCCCAATACCAGAACGCGGCCTATGCCGCGAAGTACGAGGCCCTGGTGCGCAAGGTGGCCGCCGCCGAGCGGGAGGCCACCGGCACCGACCGGCTGGCGATCGCGGTGGCGCGCAATTACTTCAAGCTCATGGCCTACAAGGACGAATACGAGGTGGCCAGGCTCTACAGCGACGGCGAATTCCTTGCCCGCGTCAACGAACAGTTCGAGGGGGACTGGAAGCTGCGCTTCTACCTGGCGCCGCCGCTGCTGGCGCGGCCGGGGCCCGACGGCCGGCCCCGGAAGCATGCCTACGGGCACGGGATGCTGCGCGTGTTCCGCATGCTGGCGCGCCTGCGCTTTCTGCGCGGCACGCGATTCGACCCCTTCGGCTACGCCGCCGAGCGCAAGGCCGAGCGCGCGCTCATGCGGGAGTACGGCGAAACCATGGCGGCGATCCTGGGCAAGCTCAACCGCGGCAACCTGGACCGCGCCGTCGAGCTGGCCAGCCTGCCCGAGGAAATCCGCGGCTACGGTCCCGTGAAGGAAGCCGCCATGGCGCGCGCGGCCCGGCGCCGCGAAAAGCTGCTGGAAGGCTTCAGCGCCACGGTGGTGAAGCTGGGCGGCATCCGCGCGGCATAAATGGATAAGGTAGATAAGGAGGCGCGGCCCTAGCTGCTGGCGGCCTCGGTCTTGCGGCGGGTGAGGCCGGTGTCGAAACGCTCGACGCCGGGGCGCGGCGCCGGCTGCCGCCCCGGGGCAAGGCGTTCCACGCCCGGGCGGTCGAAGCGCTCCACGCCCGGACGCGTGAAGCGCTCCACGCGGGGCGGGCTCTGGGTCTTGGCCTGCACGCTCTGCGCCGCGGCCACTTCGCGCTTGGCGATGATTTCTTCGGCGCGCTGGTGGTGCGGCGCCATCTTGCGCACCATGACGCGGCCGGTGCGCGGGAAATAATTGATGCGGCGCGCATGCACGTCGCCGAGATCCTGCGCGCGCACCGGGATGCCTTCCGTCTTGAGGTAGCTCAGCACGAACTGGGCATTGCGCTCGCCGATGTTCATCTGTTGCATGGCGCTGAGCACCGCGCCGCCGCCGAACACCTTGGCTTCGAGGCGGTCGCGCACGGCGCCGGCCTTGAGCAGCTCGTTGATGAGCACTTCCATGGCGAAAGCCCCGTAGCGCATGGTGGCCGACGCCGGCGATTGCATGTCGCCTTCCGGCAACATGAAGTGATTCATGCCGCCCACGCCGTTGACCGGGTCATGGACACAGGCGGCCACGCAAGAGCCCAGCACCGTCGAGATCATGATGTCTTCGTCGGTGACGTAGAACTCGTTGGGCAGCACTTTCACCGCCTGGCACTGGAACGCGCTGTCGAAGTAATGGCGCGTTGCGCGGGCATCAAGACGGGAAACCATGGCTCGGGAGGAAGGATAAGAACAGCGGTTTAGACACGAAAAGGCACGGCCTGCAAGAAGAAAAGTTTCAAAATATGTAGAAAATTATCGCTTTATTCTTACATATCCTGGGCCAGACACAAGAACGGCTATGTAACGGCGATGTGTGTCCCTGATTTCCCTCATCTCCGGAGCGGAAACGGGCGCGGCCGGGGGCCGCGCATGGCCTGGTCATCCTAGCCGCACCTGCGCGGTTTCTTTTTCCCGATCACGGGGAGGAAGCGGGGCCAGTCAGGCGGTTTGGCCGACGCGCCCCTGCGGGCAAGGGGCGGCGCCGGCGGGCGGTTTCCTAGAACCGCGTGTTGCGCGTGACCGACCAGCGCGCGGACAGCGCGCCGAGCGCCGCCGAGGCGAGCACGGCCAGCGCCAGGATTGCGGGCGAGGGCAGGTGCAGGGCGAACTCGGCGCCGTAGCTGCGGGCCAGGCCGAGCAGGGCGTCGTTCAGGGGCGCGAGGCAGATCGCCGCCAGGCCGATGCCCAGCAGCGAGGCCAGGGCGCCGGACAGGCCGCCCAGGTAGAGAAAGGGCCGGCGCACGAAGGACTCGGTGGCGCCCACCAGCCGCGCCACCGCGATTTCCTCGCGCTGGAGCATGGCCTGCATGCGCACCGTGTTGAACACCGTGGCCAGCACCACCACCGCCACCGCCGCCGCCAGGAAGGCCAGGCCGATGCGGGCGAAGCGCAAGATGGCTTCCAGGCGCTGCACCCAGGCGCTGTCGAGCTGCACCAGGTCGACCTGGTCCCATTGTTCCAGGCGCGGGCGAGCTTGTCGGCCCGGCCGGACAGGTCGTCGCCGTCGGCCAGGGTGACCACGACCGCGTCGGGCAGGGGGTTGCCCGGCAGCACGGCCAGCGCTGCTGCCAGGCGGGATGGCGCGCAGTCGGCCAGGGCGTCGTCGCGGCCCACCACGCGCACCGCCTTGATGTCGCCGCGTCGTCGCTCTGGATGCGCCGGGCCACTTCGGCGGTGGCGCTGGCGGGGGCATCCACCCGCATGAAAACCGTGAGTTCGGGGGTGACTGACACCTGGCGGGCCACCGGCTGCACCGACACCAGGATGGCGGTGCCCAGCAGCGGCAGGGCCAGCGCCAGGGCCATGACGAGCAGGTTGGCCAGCGACGAGAAGGGCTGCTTGAGCAGCCGGCGTATCGTCACCATGAGCGCATAGCGGTGTTGGCGCAGCCAGGCGTTCATGCGGCGTCTCCGGCGTGGGG
>NZ_LHSJ01000331.1:0-4099 GCF_001270295.1 Achromobacter sp. DMS1
GAAACGGCCCGGCCTGCTCACGCCCGGTCCCGCCGCGCCGCTCGCGCGTGAGCAGCAGCGTGATTACCGTAATCGCGGCCAGGCCCACCAGGAACCACGCCACCGGCGTGGCGCTTTCGTATTTGCGCAGCAGCGCCATGGCGATCAGCGGCGAAAGCCCGCCCGCGAACACCGACGCCAGCTCGTGGCCCAGCGCCAGGCCGGTGTAGCGCACTTCGGGCGGGAAGAGTTCGGCGAAATACGAGGGCTGGGTGCCGATCATGGCGGCATGGCAGACCGTGTTGCCCAGCAGGAACGCGGCGAAGATCCAGAACGGCTCGCGCGTCTCCACCATCCAGAAGAACGGAAACGCCGCCGCCATCAGCCCGGCCGAGCCCAGCAGGTACACCGCGCGCCGCCCGATGCGGTCGGACAGGTGCCCGAACCAGACCAGCGTGCCCAGCTCCACGAACATGGACAGCAGCACGCCGCCCAGCATGAGATCGCTGGAGATGCCCAGGAATTTGCCGTAAGCCAGGGCGAAGGCCAGGAAAATGTATGAGCCGCCGTTCTCGGCCACGCGCAGCCCCATGGCCGTGAACACCTCGCGCGGATAGCGGCGGAACACTTCCACCGCCGGCATGCCGCGGCGCGCCGTCTTGCGCGCCTGGACGAACGCCTCGCTTTCCGGAATGTGGCGGCGGATATAGAGGCCGATGCCGAAGATGAACACGCTCAGCAGGAACGGCAGGCGCCAGCCCCAGCTCATGAAGGCGTCGCGCGGCAGTTGCTGCGCCAGCATGAAGACGGCGGAAGACAGCACGAAGCCCCCGGCCACGCCGAGCTGGCTGAACGATGAAAAGAACCCGCGCCGCCTGCCCTCCACGGCTTCGCTGATGAGCAGCACGCCGCCGCCCCATTCGCCGCCCGCGGCCGCCCCTTGCAGGATGCGCAGCAGCACCATGGCCGCCGGGGCCCAGAATCCGGCCTGCGCGTAGGTCGGAAGCAGGCCGATCAGGAAGGTGGAGGCTCCCATGATGCCCAGCGTCCATTCGAGCGCGATCTTGCGGCCGCGGCGGTCGCCGATGTGGCCGAACACCACCCCGCCCAGCGGCCGGGCCAGAAAGCCCACGGCAAAGCCCGCGAAAGCGCCCATGGTGCCCAGCAGCGGATCCGTGCCCTTGGGAAAGAACAGCTCGCCGAACACCAGCGCGGCGGCCGTGCCGTAGATGAAGAAGTCGTACCATTCCATCGCGTTGCCGGCGATGGACGCCATCACCACCCGCCGCGTCCTGCGCCGCTGCGCCTGGCCCGCGGCCGTGGCCGCCGCGCCCTTGTATGCCATTGTCATTGCCGCCCCTTGATTGTGTGTATACGCCGCGACGCCCGCGCGGCCCGGTCAGGCGCTGCGCGCCCGGAGGCGCGCCACCTGGTAGCCGGCGGCGTCCCTGTCCCAGGCGTCGCCGGTGATTCCCTCTTCGCGCAAACTCGCCTTGCGCACCTTGTCGTTCTCGGTGCGCGGCAGATCGTCCAGAAACCGCAGATAGCGCGGCACGGCGAAATACGGCATGCGCGGCTGGCAGAAATCGAGCAGCGCCTCCGGGCTCACGCGGCAGCCCGGCCTGCACACCAGGGCGGCCATGACCTCGTCTTCGGCCAGTTCCGAGCGCACCGCATACACGGCCGCCGCCGCCACCGCCGGATGCGCAAGCAGCGCCTGCTCCACTTCGTACGAAGAGATGTTCTCGCCGCGCCGCCGGATGGCGTCTTTCATGCGGTCCAGAAAGCGGAAATAGCCCTCGGCGTCGCGCACCACGCGGTCGCCGGTGTGGAACCAGAGGTTGCGCCACGCCTGCACGGTCTGCTCCGGCATGCCGAAATAGCCGGTCGCGATGGCGAAGGGAGGCCGGGCCCGCAGCAGCAGCTCGCCCGGCACGCCATCGGGCACGGGACGGTCGTGCTCGTCGGCCACGCAAGCATCGAACTCGGGCGCCGCGCGGCCCATGAAGCCGGGGCGCTGGCCGGCCAGCGTGCCCGCCAGCGCGAAATTGGTTTCGGTGGAACCGTAGCCTTCCAGCAGCGCAATGCCCGTGCGATCGCGGAAAGCGCCGTCGGAACCGTTCGGGCACCCCGGGCGCCAGCGCGATGCGTGTGCGGTGCGGCCGCGTCGGCCGGCCCCGGTTCGCGCGACAGCAGCATGGGCACCATGGCGCCCAGCAGATAGGTCACGGTCGCCCGCGTGGCCGCCAGTCGCTCGAAATAGCGGCTGACCGAAAAGCGCGCATCGCACACCAGCGACGCGCCCGTCACCAGGGCCTGGAAACAGGCGTTGAGCGCATTGGTGTGAAACAGCGGCAGGCTGGTGTAGAGCACGTCGTCCGCGCCGATTTCCAGGTTGCGCGCCGCCAGCACGCCCCACCAGTAGAACTGCGCGTGCGGGCAGCACACGCCCTTGGACGGCCCGGAGGCGCCCGAGGTGTAGAGCACCGCCAGCGTGTCCCCCGGGCGACAGGTCGGCATCGTCGGTCTGGATGCCCAGGTGGTCGATGCCCGGCTTGTTGCCGCGCGTGGAAATGGCGAAGTTGACCGGCGGGTCTTCGAGCATCCATTTGGCGTAGTCGCCTTCGACGCGCGCGGGCTGCGCGGCGAACAGTTGGGAATAGAAGCCGATGCTGCGGTTCAGGTCATCGACGTGCAGGTGGACGTGAAAGCGCTTCATGGGGGTGATCCTTTCAGCAGGAAGTACAGGCAGAGGAGGATTCGGTGACCTCGCACGCGCCGCCCTGGCAGCAGTGCTCGGTCAGATAGCCGAGCAGCCCATTCATCTGGGTGAAGTCGGCGCGGTAGATCAGGTTGCGGCCCTGCTGCTCGATGGTGACCAGGCCGGCATGGGCCAGTTCTTTCAGGTGGAAGGACAGGGAGTTGCGGGCCACGTCGAGCTGGTCGGCGAGGACGCTGGGTGTCAGCCCTTCGGGGCCGGCGACCACCAGGGCGCGGAACACGCGCAGCCGCTGGGTATGGGCCAGGGCGCCGAGGGCGGAAATGGCTTGGGTCTCGTTCATGATTCGATAATACAACATTTATTGAATCATTGGCAAAACGCTTCAATTGAATGGAGCCTGCGCGCTTGCGAGGCTTGACTTTCAAGACAGTTGCTCACGCCTTCGCGCCTGCGGCGCTGCGCGCTTCGCTTGCCTCCAGGGGAAAGCCCTGCGGGCTATCCCCGCCGCGCGCAGCTTGGCGCCCCTCGATGTGCCGAACCGGCTGCGCCGGATCGGCCCGTCCAGCGCCCCGCCGCGATGGACGGGGAGCTGGCGAACACGCTGGGGCTTGCTGCGGCAGGTTGTGCGAATGCGTGCCGTCCTCAACGCTGGTGGTTCTCGCCCATCACGTTACGAAGGACGGTTCACGGACATCCCGCCCGGCATCGCTATGGAGCTTCCACGCCACGCCTCAAGACCGGCGCCGCAAGGTGCGGCTGGGGCGTTCTCGCTCGTCGTCGGGTCGTTGACCTGGCCCGCGTCAGTGGGCAAGCCGGCGCAGCCTTCGTGCGGGGATGCCGAGCAGGCCCTATCTCCTTTCGGAGCGGTTCGACCCAAGGCGTCCTTGTCTCGTTGTGAATCCTGGCGGTGGCGCGGCTGCGCCTCGGGCTTCATGGCTGCAACCGTCCGGCGAAAACAATTTCCCCGCCGCTGCACGGCTTCCTCGCGCAGCAAATTCTTTTCGCCTCCCGGCTCTCCACTGCGTTTCGACCGCAAGCGGTGCAGCCAGCCCGTCCCCCGCCGGCCGGATCACAACAAGGACGCGATGGGCGCGAACCTTGTTCAACCGAAAGGAGAAAACATCATGGCCAACATCGGCACCTTCACCACCGACAAAGACGGCTTCACCGGCACGCTGCGCACCCTGACGCTCAACGTCAAGGTCAAGCTGGTTCCCAACGACAAGGCCAGCAGGGAGAACGCCCCCGACTTCCGCCTCCAGGCCGCCGGCCACGACATCGGCGCGGCGTGGAACAAGACCAGCGAGGCCGGGCGGGAATACAAGTCCGTGACCCTCGACGATCCTTCGTTCCCGGCTCCGGTCTATGCCCGCCTGATCGAAGGCGAGGACGGCACGC
>NZ_LHSJ01000332.1:0-4088 GCF_001270295.1 Achromobacter sp. DMS1
AGGAATTAGAAGGCCACGCTGGCCGAGCACCGCGCATTCGTCTCGCGCACCTTCCGCAACGTTTTCCGGCTGGTCGGCATGGGCGATACGGAAGAGCCGGCCGCGCCCGGCGCCCGCGCGACGACGCCGCGGAAAACGACCTCGACGCCCAGATCCGCGAGGCGTTCGGCGATCAGGCCGAAGACCTGCAGCGGCGCGCCGAGACCCTGCTTGCCAGCCACCGCGTGCTGCCGGCGCGCTGCGCGCCGCGCTGCAGACGCCCGCCCCGGCCCAGGCCGCCGTGCGGCTGTTCGACCTCATCGAAACCATCGCCCAGCGCAGCGCCTATCTCGCCCTGCTGGCCGAATACCCCGACACGCTGGCGCGCGTGGCGCGCATGATGGCGGCCAGCCCCTGGGCGGCCCAGTACCTCACCCAGCATCCGCTGCTGCTGGACAGCCTGATCGACTGGCGCACGCTTTTCGAGCCGCTGGATTTCGCCCAGATCGGACGCCAGCTCGCCGCCGACCTCGACGCCTGCCGCCTGCCCGACGGCGAACCCGACATCGAGCGCCAGATGAACCTGATGCGCGACGTGCAGCGCCAGGCGAGCTTCCAGCTGCTGGCGCAGGACCTCGAAGGCGAGCTCTCGGTGGAAAAGCTGGCCGACCAGCTCTCGGCCCTGGCCGACCTGCTGCTCACCGAAACCATCCGGCGCGTCTGGCCGCTGGTTAACCGCAAGGCGGGCGCGGAGCCGCGTTTCGCCGTCATTGCCTACGGCAAGCTGGGAGGCAAGGAACTGGGCTACGCCTCCGACCTGGACCTGGTGTTCCTCTACGACGATCCGCGCGAGGACGCCTACGAGGTCTACGCCAAGCTGGGCCGGCGCATGACCTCCTGGCTGTCCACCATGACGTCTTCCGGACGGCTTTACGAAGTGGACCTGCGGCTGCGGCCCGACGGCGATGCCGGCCTGCTGGCCGTTTCCGTGGAAGCCTTCGAGCAATACCAGCGCCAGCATGCCTGGGCCTGGGAACACCAGGCGCTGACCCGCGCCCGGTACGCGGCGGGCAACGCCGAGGTAGGCGCGCGCTTCGAGCAGATCCGCGAAGAGATCCTGCTCCTGCCGCGCGACCCCCTGGCCCTGCGCAAGGACGTGCTGGAAATGCGGGACAAGATCGGCGCCGGCCACCCGAACCCCAGCGGGCTTTTCGATCTGAAGCACGACCGGGGCGGCATGGTCGATGTGGAGTTCGTCACCCAGTACCTGGTGCTCTGCCATGCGCGCACCCACCCGGTGCTGGTGCGCAACCTCGGCAATATCGCCCTGCTGCGGCTGGCCGGCGAAGCCGGACTGATACCGGCCGACCTCGCCCTGCGGGCGGGCGATGCCTATCGCACGCTGCGCCGCGCGCAGCACCAGCTCAGGCTGCAGGGCGTGGAAAAGGCCCGCGTGGCGCCCGACCAGCTCCAGGACGAACGCGCCTCGGTGCGCCGGCTATGGGACACCGTGCTCGGCGGCAACTCGTCGTAAAATAAGGATTTTTACGCTTTGCCCCAGAGTCAGCCATGTCCGAACTCGTGCGCCCCAAACTCGAATTGCCCGCCGGCCGCCGCAAGGTGCTGCTGCACTCGTGCTGCGCGCCCTGTTCCGGCGAGGTCATGGAGGCCATGACCGCTTCCGGCATCGACTACGCCATCTACTTCTACAACCCGAACATCCATCCGGTCAAAGAGTACGAAATCCGCAAGCAGGAGAACATCCGCTTCGCGCAGCAGCACGGCATCGAGTTCATCGATGCCGACTACGACATGGACAACTGGTTCGAGCGGGTCAAGGGACTGGAAAACGAACCCGAACGCGGCGAGCGCTGCACGGTCTGCTTCGACATGCGCTTCGAGCGCACCGCCCTGTATGCGCACGAACACGGCTTCGACACCATCACCAGCTCGCTGGGCATTTCGCGCTGGAAGGACATGAACCAGATCAACGGCTGCGGCGAACGCGCCGCCGCCCGCTATGACGACCTGGTCTACTGGACCTACAACTGGCGCAAGGGCGGCGGTTCGCAGCGCATGATCGAGATCTCCAAGCGCGAGAACTTCTACCAGCAGGAATACTGCGGCTGCGTGTACTCGCTGCGCGACACCAACCGCCACCGCCGCGCCCAGGGCCGCGACCGCATCCACATCGGCGTGAAGTTCTACGGCAAGGAAGGTCTGGTCAGCGAGGAAAATCTGTAAAGACCTGACCAGGCGCGGCCGGCCAGGCGCGGCCGGCCAGGCCAGCTAGCGCCCCTGCCCCTGCCGCCGGCACTCCGAAGGCGTGAGCCCGTAGCGCGCGCGAAACGCGTGGCTGAACCGCGCCGCGTCGGAAAATCCATGGCGGTAGGCGATGTCGCCGATCTGGCGGCCCGCCTGGGCTGCGTCGCACAACACTTCGCGGCAGCGCTCGAGGCGCGCGCTCAGGATGAAATCGGCCGGCGTGGTCGAGGCCAGCGCGAACAGGTTGTAGAGGTAGCGGCGGGACACGCGGAACGCCGCCGCGACCGTCGCGGGCGACAGCAAGGGGTCATGCAGGTTGTCCAGGATGTACTGCTGCGCGCGCCGTAACTGCGCCTGCCGCAGCTCCGCATGGCCCAGGCCGGACGCTCTGCCGGTCTGCTCGCTGATATCCAGCCCCATCATCTGCAGCACCGCGTTGGCGGCGTCGCGCGCCGCGCTGTCCGACAGGTTGGCATGCTCGCTCAGCGCCACGCGCAGCAGGTCCATCGCCATGCGCCCGCAGCCGTGGCGGGCGCTGAAACGCCGCGCGACCGCATGCTGCACGCTGGGCTGCCAGGCCTCCAGCTGCTTGCCCGGCACCTGCATGACGAGAAAGTGCGCGTCGTCGTCCACGTCTACCTCGTAGGGCCGCGCGGTGTCGTAGATGCCCCATTCGCCCGGATTCAGCAGCGCGCTGCGCGCGGCCTGGCGGATCTCGCTGCGGCCGGCGAGCTGCAGCGTGACTTTGTAGCCCGGCGCTTCCGCGCGGTCGGCCAGCGCGCGCGTGCGGCGCACGCACTGGGCGCTCGTGTGCAGCTCGCTGACCTGCATCCAGCCCAGTGCGCCCACCGCCACACTGCTGCGAAAGCGCGACGGATACACCGCGGACACGTCCAGCGGGACGAAGGTGCTGCTGATGCTTTCCTTCCAGCTCGCGCAATCGCGGAATTCCGTGCGCGCGCCGTGCAAAAGGAAGTGGGACATGGCGACTCCGGCGGCCCCAGACGGCGCGCCTGCGTATGCGTGTTGCCGATGGCTGGGCAAGAACATTGTGCTGCCTCTTTCTAGCACCCGCCGTCCGGGCCGAGTATCCGTGACAACCCTACGAAACGGGTTCGCCGGGGACATCCATTCTCCCCGCCCGCGTTGCCGGGACGACATGGCTCTACGGCTTGCGATCGCTGCCGTAGGAATATGCCGAGGGCGTCAGCCCCTGCTGCGCCAGTGCGCGCGCCAGGGCGTGCCGAACCGGCACCACGTCGTCGTAGCGCCTGGGCCGCAGCGCCGCCACTTCGGCCTGCGTGTAGGGGCGGAAGTCCGCCGGCAGCTGGCGAGGACTGAACTCGCGCAGCAGCCAGTTCAGCACCGCGGCCAATTCCGCGTCGCTCAACTGCGATTGCGCGGCGCCCGGCACGCGGACCAGGTACTCGCGGCCCGCCGGCAGCGCCAGGAACATGCCCACCGAATCGCGGAAATCGGGAATGGCGTGGCGCGCGCTGCCGCGGCCGTCGACCCGGTGGCAGCCGGCGCACTGCAGTACGTAGTCCGCCCTCGCCGCTTCCCACAGGCGCGGCGCCTGCGCCGCGTCTGCCGCGCAGGCGAGCCCGGCCCTCGGCGTTGATGGTCTTGGAAAAGCCCGTCGAATCGCCGTAGTAGAAATTCACCTTGTTCTGGCTGGTGATCTTCTTGAACGCCGCCACCGAGGCGTCCACCTTGTACGCGGTGTCTTCGGGCACGTAGCGCAGCTTGCGTCCGTTCACCCCGCCCTGCTCGTTGACCAGCTTCACGTAGTCGGTATGCCGGCATGGATGCCCTGCCCGGCAAAGGCAAAGACCCCGCCTCCA
>NZ_LHSJ01000333.1:0-4051 GCF_001270295.1 Achromobacter sp. DMS1
CCAGCAAGCCCAGGGTATAGGGATCGGCCGGCCGCGACAGCACCTGCGCCACGGGGCCGGCTTCCACGGCCCGCCCCCGGCGCATGACCAGCACGCGCTGGGTGTAGGCGGCCACCAGCGCCAGGTTGTGGCTGATGAAGATCAGCGCCGTGCCCTCCTCGCGCGTGAGTTCGCACATGAGGTCCAGCACTTCCTTCTGCACCACGCAGTCCAGCGCGGTGGTGGGTTCGTCGGCGATCAGCAGCCGCGGCTTGAGCAGCATGACGCCGGCCAGCAAAATGCGCTGGCGCATGCCTCCCGAGAACTCGTGCGGAAAGCGCTTCATGCAGTCGCGCGCATCGCGCACGCGCACCCGCTCCAGCATGGCCACGGCGGCTTCCCATGCCTGGCGCCGGTCCATGCCTCGGCGCGGCACCAGCGCCTCGATGAGCTGCTCTCCCACGCGCAGCGCGGGGTTGAGCGACACCATGGGCTCCTGGAACACCATGCCGATGCCGGCGCCGCGCGTGGCGCGCCATTGCCGGGCATCCTGCCGCAGCAGGTCGGCGCCCTCGAACAGCGCCTGGCCGGCGGCGACACGGGCCGCGTCGGGCAGCAGACCCAGCAGGGTTTTGCCGATGAGGGTCTTGCCGCTGCCCGACTCGCCCACGATGGACAGTGATTCGCCCGCGCGCAGGTCGAAAGATACGCGATCGACCACGGGCGCCGCGTCCCCGCGGCCAGGGAAGCGGATCTCCAGGTCGCGCACCGACAGCAGGACGGGCGGCGGACCGTCGTGAACGTTGCGGCGAGGCTGCACGTCGCTCATGTCATGACTCCTCTCATGCGCGGATCGAGGCGGTCCCGCACCGCGTCGCCCAGCAGGTTGATGCCCAGGAGACTCAGCGAGATCATGGCGCCGGGAAACACGGCCAGCCAGATGGCCTGGTCCATGGCGTTGCGGCTTTCCGAAAGCATGCCGCCCCAGGTGGCCAGCGGCGGCGGCACGCCCAGCCCGAGAAAGCTCAAGGCGCTTTCGGCCAGCAGCGCGGAGCCGAACAGCGAGGTGGAGAAGATCAGCAGGGGCGCCACGCAATTGGGCAGCACGTGGCGGAAGACGGTCCAGAGGCCGCCATGCCCCGTGGCGCGCGACGCCACCACGAAATCGCGCTGACGCAGCGACAGCGCCGCGCCGCGCGCGATGCGCGCCACCGAAGGCGTGTAGGCCAGGCCCAGGGCCAGCACCACGCCCCATTTCGACGGGCCGAGCACCGTCATGATGCCCAGCGCGAGCAGCAGCCCCGGAAAGGCCATGACCGATTCCACCAGCACCATGATGCCGCGGTCCGCCCAGCCGCCCGCGTATCCCGCCGTGACGCCGACAGCCGTGCCCAGCGCCAGGGCCAGGGCCACCGAGCACAGGCTGACGGCCACGCTCACGCCGGCCCCGGCCATGAGCCGCGACAGCACGTCGCGGCCGAACTCGTCCGTGCCCAGCCAGTATTGCGCCGACGGCGGCGAAAAGCGCGCCAGCAGGTCGCCCTCCAGCGGATCGTGCGGGGTATAGACCAGCCCCACCAGGGCCATCAGCACCACTGCCCCGACCAGCAGCCCGCCCAGCAGCGCATTGGTGTTCTTGAAGATGTTCATGTCCGTCCTATTGCAATTTCACGCGCGGGTCGAAGAGCGGATAAAGCAGGTCCACCAGCAGGTTGACGCCCACATACAGCAGCGCGATGAACAGCAGGCAGCCCTGCACGACCGGATAATCGCGGGCATAGATGCTTTCCACGAGCAGGCGGCCGATGCCGGGCAGCGTGAACACGGTTTCGATTACCGCCGCGCCCGACAACAGGTGCCCCAGCATCAGCCCGATGACGGTCAGCGTGGGCCCGAAGGAGTTCGGCAGCACGTGGCGCAGCATGACGCGCCGCTCGGGCAGCCCCTTGGCGCGCGCGTGCGCCACGTACTCCAGCCGCAGCGTCTCGATGGTGCTGGCGCGCATCATGCGGGTGATGGCCGCGATCTCCGTGAGCACGATGGCGCACACCGGCAGCACGAGATAGCGCAGCGCCGACGGCCCGGCCTGCGCCACCGACTCGAAGCCGTAGACGGGCAGCCAGTTCAGCTTTACGCCGAACAGCCAGATGAGCAGGATGCCCACCCAGAAGCTGGGCATGGAGACGAACAGAATGGAGGTCGAGACGATGGCCGTGTCGGCGCGCCGGTTCTGGCGCCAGGCCGCGATCATGCCTGCCGGCACCGCCACCAGGCAGGCCAGCAGCGTGGCGCTCAGCACTACCTGGGCAGTCACGGCGAAGTGGCTCAGCACCAGATGCATGACCGGTTCGCGCCGGGCAATCGACATGCCCAGGTCGCCGCTGAAGACGTGGCGCACCCAGATGAGAAACTGCTCGGCCACCGGCCGGTCCAGCCCCAGCCCGTGCCGCATCTCGGCCAGCAGCGCCGGGTTGTCGATGTCGCCCAGCATGAGCGCCGCCGGGTCGCCGGGAATGGCGCGGATCAGCGCGAAAACCAGCACGGTCACGACGATGACGGTGGGCACCGCGGCGGCGATGCGCTTGATGATGTAGCCCAGCACGACGCCTCAGTTCTTGGTCACGTTGAAGAATCGCGGCTTGCGCAGCGGCCAGCCCGTATAGCCGTGCAGCTTGCTGGAAACCACGACATAGCCCGGCTTGTTGTAGTACATGAGCAGCGGCGCGTCGCGCAGCATCAGCGCGTGCAGGCGGTCGAACGCCTGCTGGCGCCGGGCCGGGTCGGGCTCGGCCTCGATGCCGTCCAGGATGGCCGCCGCGTCGGGGCTTTCCCATTGCGCCATCGGCGTGCGCGACTTGTCGCCGATCACGTCGCGAAACAGCAGCGCCGGCTCGGTGCGCGCAGAATAGGCGAAGGCCATGAGCTGGAACCTGCCCTCGCGGAAATTCGACACCTGGGCGCCCCATTCGAGCATCTCCAACTCTGACTTGATGCCCGCCTTGTTCAGCAGCTGCTGCGTCACCACGGCGACGCGATAGAGATAAGGGTAGCGCTTGCTGGTCTGCAGCTTGAGCGTCTCGCCATGGTATCCGGCGGCCTGCAGCAGCTTCCTGGCCTCGTCCAGGTTCTTTTCGTAGCCGGCGCGCTCGGCGGCGCCATAGTATGTGCTGGACGTGGGCACCAGCGACGGGTTGTACGGCGCGTTGCCATTGCTCAACGCCCGCGCGATGGCGGGAAAATCCAGCGCCAGCGCGATGGCGCGGCGCATTTCCGGCTTGGCCAGCAGCGGGGCGCGCGTCTGCATCAGCAGGGTCACGGTGTCCAGGCCCTGCTCGGTGACGATGCTCCAGCGCGGATCGCGCGCGGGCAGGTTGTCCTCGTCGGCGTTGTACGCATCGACCTGGCCCGCCATCAGCGCGGCCTTCTGCGCGGCGGCGTCGGGAATCACCACGAAGCGCACCCCGGCCAGTGCCTGCTTGCGCCCCGCCATGCCGCTGGGCGCTTCCTCCCGGGGCTGGTAGGCCGCATAGGGCCTGAGCTCGACGTACTGCTCCTTTTTCCAGTCGGCGAACACATAGGGCCCGGTGCCGACCGGCTGGATCCACTTGCCCTCGCCATCCACGCTGGACGGGCTGAGCACGGCCATGGGACATTGCACGCTGGCCATCTGATCGAGGAACAGCGCATAGGGCTCGGCCAGGCGCATCACCACCGTGGAAGGGTCCGGCGTTTCCACCGCCACCACCTTGGCGCCCTTGCTGCCGTCGTACAGGTTCTTGCACGCGTACTCCGAGGCCGGCCCGGTCAGGTAGTCGTAGCTCCACTTCACTTCGGCCGAGGTGAGGGGCCTGCCGTCGTGGAACGTGACGCCATGGCGCAGCTTGAACGTGTAGGCGCGCTTGTCCTCGGACAGCGTCCAGCTGTCGGCCAGCATGGGCGCCACGCTCATGTCGGCGCGCAGCGCCACCAGCGACTCCACCACGTGCGCCAGCACGTTGTCGGTGGACGTATTGCGGCCCCGGCCGCCCGGCAGCGACGTGGGCGTGCCCGCCCCCTCGGCGTAGCGGATTTC
>NZ_LHSJ01000334.1:0-4025 GCF_001270295.1 Achromobacter sp. DMS1
CGCGGCTGGGGCTGTCGCGCACCTTCCAGCACGTGCGGCTGCTGGGCCGCATGAGCGTGCTCGAGAACGTGGCCATCGGCGCGCACTTGCGCGGCCATCGCGGCGTCATGGCGGCGTCGTGGCGGCTGGACCGCGCCGAGGAAGCGCGCCTGCTGGCCGAGGCGGCGCGCCAGATCGAGCGCGTGGGCCTGGGCGGGCACCTGCACGACGAAGCGGGATCGCTGGCGCTGGGACAGCAGCGCATCCTGGAAATCGCGCGGGCCCTGGCCTCGGACCCCTGCATCCTGCTGCTGGACGAGCCGGCCGCGGGGCTGCGCTATCAGGAAAAGCGCGAGCTGGGCGAGCTGCTGCGCAAGCTGCGCGCCGAAGGCATGGCCATTCTGCTGGTGGAGCACGACATGGATTTCGTGATGGGCATGGCCGACCGCGTGGCGGTCATGGATTTCGGCGAGAAGATCGCCGAAGGCTCGCCGTCGGAAATCCAGAACAACCCGGCGGTACTGGAAGCCTATCTGGGCGGAGTGGACGAAGAATGACGGCGACATTGCTGGAAGTGCGCGACCTGCGCGTGGCCTACGACAAGGTCGAGGCGGTTTCGGGCGTGAGCCTCGCGGTGGGCGAGGGGCAGATCGTGACGGTGATCGGCCCCAACGGCGCCGGCAAGACCACGCTGCTGTCGGCCATCATGGGCGTGCTGCCGTCCACCGGCGCAATCGTCTTCGGCGGCAGGCGCCACGAGCATGCCGAGATCGAGGAGATGGTGGCAGCCGGCATGAACCTGGTGCCCGAAAAGCGCGAACTGTTCGCCGAAATGACGGTGGAGGACAACCTGCTGCTGGGCGCCTTCGACCGCTACCGGCGCGGCCTGCGCGACCAGGACCGCACCCTGGACGAGGTGTATGCGCTGTTTCCGCGCCTGCGGGAGCGGCGCGCCCAGCTTTCGGGCACGCTGTCGGGCGGCGAGCGCCAGATGCTGGCGGTGGGCCGCGCCCTGATGGCCAAGCCCCGCCTGCTCATGCTGGACGAGCCCAGCCTGGGACTGGCGCCGCGCATCGTGCGGGAAGTGTTCCGCATCGTGGCGCGGCTGCGCGAAATGGGCGTGTCCATTCTGCTCATCGAGCAGAACGCGCGCGCCGCCCTGCAGGTGGCGGACCACGCCTACGTGCTGGAGATGGGAGCCGTCACGCTGGAAGGCCCGGCCCGCGAGGTCGCGCGCGATCCGCGCGTGGTGGAAATCTACCTGGGCCTCGGGCACGCCGGCGCGCAAGCGGAACAAAGGGCCTGACCCGCCTGCCGGAGCGGGCCGTTCAGACCACGCCGCGGCGGCGGTCGCGGCGGTACAGGGCGTAGCCCAGCGGCCACATCAGGGCCACCATCAGCCTGCCCACCTTGTTGGTGAGGCGGTAGGCCTTGAGCGCGGTGGTGGGCAGGCCCGAATTCTTGAGATGCAGGCGGAACCGCGTATAGCGCGCGGCGGCCATGAGGAACTCGCGCGGCCGGTAGCGGAAGAACGCCAGATGGTGCTGGAGCATGTCCCAGGCCAGCAGATACAGGCCCTGCGCGTTGTTGCCCACCGACACCGCGCTGCGGCTCAGGCCGCCCGGGGTGTCGTGATAGACGCGCACCACCTGGTTGATGAAGCGGCTCAGGTAGCCGGCGCGCGCGATGGCCCACCAGACCAGGCTTTCGGGCACGAAGCCGGCCACGTCCTCGGGAAACGGAAAGCGGCGCAGCACGTCGGTGCGCATGCAGCCGAATTTCTCGCCCTTGACGCGATAACGGAAATACACGTCCACGGCGGTGCTGTCGAGCACGTCCTGCGGGTAGCGGTCGCCCACGATGGAGCCGTCGGGGCGCGCGCACAGGCCGGTGACGGCCACGTAGGCGTCGCGGCGGCCGGCGGGAATGGACTCCCAGGCTTTCCTGAAGATCTCCAGCGCGTCGGGCGGCATTTCGTCGTCGCTGTCCAGCCCCACGATCAGCTGGCCGCGCGCTTCGCGCACGCCGCGGTTGAACGCCGTTTTCTTGTGCTGGTTGTTCTGCCACACGTAGCGGATGGGGAAGTCCGCCTGCGCCTGCCAGGCGAGCACGGCGGCATGGGTGTTGTCGGTGGAGCCGTCGTCGACCACCACCCATTCGAAGGCCCGGCAGGTCTGGCGCGACAGCGATTCATACACCCGGAGCAAGGTGGCCGCCCGGTTATAGGTCGGCGTGAGAACGGTGAAGAAAATTGCTGAATCAGTCATGCCTGCCGTGCCCCTTGCGATTCCGCGGAACCGCTGTGGTCTTGGTTCTTGGTGTTTTTCGCCTGCAGTGTAGGGTATATGCCTGTGCGAACCCATGAGAAGGAATCCGAATTTGCAATCAAATCTGACAAGGCGCGCCGGCCGATGCGGGCCCGGCCGGCACGGCCGCATCGGGCAGCCGCATTGGGCGACGCGCCCAAGTGGCGTAAACTCGTGCGGCCCCAACCGAGATGCCTATGGAAGCCTCGACCGTCCAGCTCAATGACATCGCCTTGTTCGTAGAGGTTGCCAAGCGCAAGAGCTTCAGCCGGGCCGCGCGCGCGCTGAACATGCCCACTTCCACCCTGTCGCGCCGCATCAGCGAACTGGAGCGCGCCATCGGGCTGCGCCTCATCAACCGCAATACGCGGCGCCTGGATCTCACCGAGGCCGGCGCGGCCTACATGGAACGCTGCCAGGGCCTGATCGACGAGGCCCGGCTCGCACACGAGCAGCTGCTGGCGCTGTCGGGCGGGCGTCGGGCACGCTGCGGGTGTCCATGCCCTACAGCCTCGCGATGTGGCTGCTGCCCGAAACCCTCAACGACTTCACCGAACGCTATCCCGAGGTGGCGTGCGAGTTCGACCTCAGCATGCTGACCGCTTCCGACGCGCAGGGCACGCCCTTCGACGTAGTGCTGCGGTTCGGCCGCGATGACGACTTCAACCCGTCACCCGGCGCGGTGGTGCAGAAGCTGGTCACGCTGGAAAACTACCTGTATGCGTCCGACCGCTACCTGGCGCGCCATGGCGAGCCGCAGCAGCCTTCGGATCTCAGCCGGCACGAATGCCTGCGCACCACCATCGACGAGGAACACTCGTACTGGACCCTGAAAAAGGGCGCCGTCACGGAGCGGGTGCCCGTCAGCGGGCACCTGGCCGCCAACAACATGAGCATCGCGGGCACGCTGGCCGGCATGGACCAGGCCATCACGCGCATGCCGCACTGCCAGGCGCTGGACCCCATCATCCAGCGCGACTCGCTGCGCCGCGTGCTGCCTGGCTGGTCGGTGGACCCCATTTCCATCTACGTGATCTACCCGTCGCGCATCCAGCCCGCCAAGACGCGGGCCTTCATGGATTTCATCGGCCCCATGCTGGGCCCGGCCAGCGGCCAGGGCTGAAAGCACATGAAAAGGCAGGGTAAAAAAACCGCGGAAGGCGCAAGCCCCGCGGTTTTCTTCGGATCGGCGCGAGAATCAGACGCGCTTGATCTTTTCCAGCATCTTGAACACGCCCTTGGGCGCCGTCACGAAAAGGCGCTTGAAGGACTTGCTCAGGCAACGGCGTTCCAGGGTGTTGCGACGCACGCGTTTGCGTTCAGCCATGTGATTCTCCTATTGAATCCGGTATTGAATGTGTTGACGGGCTCCCCACGACCGCAACCGTGATCGCATCGGGAAGTCCGGCAGTTTCCTGGCCGAGTTTCCGTGCCGACCCGTCGTTGACCGCATGGCGGAAAATTTGGATAACTTGGCATTGTAGCCAGAAATCAGCCCGCAACGCCAATCGGGCCCTACCCGCCATCCGTCCCCGCCGCCAGCAGGCGCGCCACGTCCGCCGGACCGGGCAAGGGATCCACCGCGCCGTAGCCCAGCGTGGACAAGGCGGCCGCGGCATTGGCGTAGCGCACGCGGCCGGCCAGGCCGTCGCCCCGGCAGCGCCGGGCCAGCAGATTGCCGGCGAAGCAGTCGCCCGCCCCGGTGGCGTCCACCGCTTCCACCCTGAACGCGGAAACGGC
>NZ_LHSJ01000335.1:0-4023 GCF_001270295.1 Achromobacter sp. DMS1
GGGCGCGGGGGCGGGCGCGGAAACGGGGGCGGGTTGCGACGGGGTGATGCCCTTGACCAGCGCCTCCGGACGGCTCTTCACCTCGTGTTCGCGCGGCTGCCAGGCGGCGTCGGTGGCGGGGGCTTCGGCCAGCTCGAAGCTGGTCTTCACCTCTTCGAGGCGCGGATCGTCGTGGCGCAGGCGCTCGATGTGGTGGTGCGGGGTTTCCAGGTGCTTGTTGGGGATGAGCACCAGGTTGACCTTCAGGCGGGCTTCCATCTTGGTGATGTCGGCGCGCTTTTCGTTCAGCAGGTAAGTGGCCACTTCGACGGGCACCTGGGCGTGGACCGCCGCGGTGTTCTCCTTCATGGCCTCTTCCTGCAGCAGGCGCAGCACGTGCAGGGCGCTGGATTCCGCGTCGCGGATCACGCCGGTGCCGTTGCAGCGCGGGCAGGTGATGTGCGAGCCCTCGTTCAGGGCGGGACGCAGGCGCTGGCGCGACAGTTCCATCAGGCCGAAGCGCGAGATCTTGCCCATCTGGACGCGGGCGCGGTCGAAATGGAGGGCGTCGCGCAGGCGCTGTTCGACGGCGCGCTGGTTCTTGCTGTCCTCCATGTCGATGAAGTCGATGACGATCAGGCCGCCCAGGTCGCGCAGGCGCAGCTGGCGGGCGACTTCGTCGGCGGCCTCCAGGTTGGTGCGCAGCGCGGTTTCCTCGATGTCGGCACCGCGCGTCGAGCGGGCCGAGTTCACGTCCACGGACACCAGCGCTTCGGTGTGGTCGATGACCACGGCGCCGCCGGACGGCAGCTGCACGGTGCGCGAGTAGGCCGTCTCGATCTGGTGCTCGATCTGGAAGCGGGAGAAAAGAGGGATGTCGTCGCGGTAGCGCTTCACGCGCTGGACGTTGTCGGGCATCACCACGCTCATGAACGCGGTGGCCTGGTCGGCGATCTCGTCGGTATCGATGAGGATTTCACCGATTTCCGGGGAGAAGTAGTCGCGGATGGCCCGGATGACCAGGCTGGATTCGAGGTAGATCAGGATGGGCGCGGCGTTGTCGCGGGCGGCGCCGTCGATGGCCGTCCAGAGCTGCAGCAGGTAGGACAGGTCCCATTGGAGCTCTTCGACGCTGCGGCCGATGCCGGCGGTGCGGGCGATGATGCTCATGCCCTGGGGCAGGTCGAGCTGCTCCATGGTGTCGCGCAGTTCCTGGCGGTCTTCGCCCTCCACGCGGCGCGACACGCCGCCGCCGCGGGGGTTGTTGGGCATCAGGACCAGGTAGCGGCCCGCCAGGGAGATGAAGGTGGTGAGGGCGGCGCCCTTGTTGCCGCGCTCTTCCTTCTCGACCTGGACGATCAGCTCCTGGCCCTCGCGCAGTGCGTCCTGGATGCGGGCGCTGCGGACGTCCACGCCTTCCTTGAAGTAGCTGCGCGCCACTTCCTTGAAGGGCAGGAAGCCGTGGCGGTCTTCGCCGTAGTTGACGAAGCAGGCTTCGAGGCCGGGTTCGATCCGGGTGATGACACCTTTGTAGATATTGCCTTTGCGCTGTTCGCGGCCGGCGGTCTCGATGTCGAGGTCGATGAGCTTCTGCCCATCGACGATAGCGACGCGCAATTCTTCCTGGTGCGTCGCATTAAACAGCATGCGCTTCATGAGAGAGGTTCTCCGTTGTCATGACGCGCCGATATCGGCGCGTGACCTCGGGTCACTCGGGCTGCGGCTGAAGCGGGCAAGAAGGGCGCGGACCGTACCTGGGACGTGCGCCCAGGCGTATCCGCCGCGGGTCAGGCGGGCACGTCGTGCCGTGTGGCACGGGGTTCTGTCAGCAGGGGGGTCAGCTTCACTGTTTGTGGTTTGACGGGATGTGCTGTGAACGGCAGGTGCGATGGGAATGGATGCCCACGCGCACCTGGTGCTTTAAATCAAATAAGCGACGATTCTTGCAGTGCTTCAGAGCCGCTTGCGGCAGGCAACGGATCCGCGGAGACAGCGGGCAAAATGAATGCCACACCACTGTACGGCGGAGCGCGGTTGCGCCGGCGACCAAGAGACCCCGGGGTTGAATGAGCAGGCAGTACAATGGCGGCCCGCGCGCGCTCGACGGAGTTGCGTGTTGTGCATCTCTACGCCAGGCGGCTGGTTCAGCCCCTTCAGGCTGTCCCGATTATATGTCGCTTTCCGCAATGCGCAAAGAATCTTCCCCCTCAGCGGCCGCCCCGGCGGTCCGCCTCGTGCAGGTGCCCGCCGAACTGGCCGGGCAGCGCCTGGACAATTTCCTGGTGCGCCTGTGCAAGGGCGTGCCCAAGACCCACATCTACAAGGCGATCCGGGGCGGCGAGGTGCGCGTAAACAAGGGACGGACCTCGGCCGACTACCGCATCGCCGAGGGCGACACCGTGCGCATCCCGCCGCTGCGCCTGCCGGATCCCGGCCAGCCGCGGCCCGTGCCCGGCGCGGAGTTCCCCGTGGTCTTCGAGGACGACGCCATCCTGGTCATCGACAAGCCTGCCGGCGTGGCGGTGCACGGCGGCAGCGGGGTGTCGTTCGGCGTCATCGAGCAATTGCGCGCGGCGCGCCCGCAGGCCCGCTTCCTGGAGCTCGTGCACCGGCTCGACCGCGAAACGTCCGGCCTGCTCATGGTGGCCAAGAAGCGCAGCGCGCTGCTCGCCCTGCACGCCATGCTGCGCGAGGGCAAGGGCGGCAAGCACTACCTGGCCCTGGTCGAGGGCGACTGGGTCAACGACCGCCAGCATATCCGCCTGGGCCTGACCAAATGGACCACCCAGTCGGGCGAGCGGCGCGTCAAGGTGGACGCGCAGGGCCAGAAGGCGCACACCATCGTCACCTTGCGCAAACGCTACGGTAGCTACAGCCTGGTGGACGCCGAGCTGCGCACCGGGCGCACGCACCAGATCCGGGTGCACCTGGCGGCCAGCGGCCATCCCATCGTGGGCGACGACAAATACGGGCACGACGAGGTGCGCGCCGACTTCGCCCGCCGGGGGTTCAACCGCATGTTCCTGCACGCGCACACGCTGACGCTGCCGCATCCCCTCACTGGCGACATGCTGGAATTGCGGGCCGAACTGCCTCCGGCCTGCCTGAAACTGCTGAAACAACTGGAGTCGGCCTGATATGTATTCGTTGGTCGTATTCGACTGGGACGGCACCCTGATGGATTCCACGCACAGCATCGTGGCCGCCATCCAGGGCGCCTGCCGCGACCTGGACCTGCCCGTGCCTTCGGCTTCCTCGGCCAGTTGGGTGATCGGCCTGTCGCTCGAAAGCGCCCTGCGCAAGGCCGTGCCCGAGCTGACGCCGGCCATGATGCCCCGTTTCCTGGAGCGCTACCGCATCCACTACCTGCTGCGCGATCCCGAGCTTCGGCTTTTCGACGGCGTGCGCGAGCTGCTGGCCTCGCTGGCCGAGCGCGACGTGCGGCTGGCCGTGGCCACGGGCAAGAGCCGGGTGGGGCTTGCCCGGGCGCTGGCCGCCACCGGGCTGGGGCCGATGTTCGACGCCACCCGCACGGCCGACGAAACCTTCAGCAAGCCGCATCCGGCCATGTTGCACGAACTGATGGACGAACTGGACGTGGACCCCGCACGGGTGGTCATGGTGGGCGACACCTCCCACGACCTGCAGATGGCCTGCAACGCCGGCGTGCACGGCCTGGGTGTCACCTATGGCGCCCACACCCTGAAGGAGCTTCAGGGATGTTCGCCGCAGGCCGTGCTGGACAGCGTGCCGCTGCTGCACGAGTGGATCCACCGGCGCCTGGACGGCGCCGCGTAGCGGGCCCGGGCGGTCGACATCTGCGATGCGATCCTTTTCCAGCCGTTTGAGCATGTCTGAGGTGGAAAAGCCATGCAGATCGAATTGACGAATCGGCATGTCATCAATATCCCCTTCGTGCGCCAGCACCACGTCTCGGAATACGGTGGCAAGTTCACGCCGCTTTTCACGGTCTTCGCAAAACACGGTCAGCGCGCCGGTGGCCGGTTCCCATGAGAATCGCACCGACATCGCTGCAGGCTCCTC
>NZ_LHSJ01000336.1:0-3995 GCF_001270295.1 Achromobacter sp. DMS1
TAATCGCCCGTGTCACGTGCGGCGTGAATTCGGGTTTGTGCTTGCCACGCAGACGGCGTGCGACTTCGCTGGCCACACGACCGAGGACCTTGCCCTTGCGCSKCGTAGTCCGCGCGCGGCTCCTCGATGACCGCGGCCAGGCCGGCCTGCTCGGCTTCCTGGGCGTCGGCGTCGGTGCTCGCGACGATGCCGGCGGGCAGGATGCTGACTTCATAGTCGCGCAGCGCCGCGCCCGTGTGCGAGGCCGGGTTGTCCATCAGGTCGCGCGGGGTGCCCACGCCCACGACCTCGCCGCCCGCGTCGCCGCCCTCGGGCCCCAGGTCGATCAGCCAGTCGGCCGCGCGGATCACGTCCAGGTTGTGCTCGATGACGAGCAGCGTATGGCCGGCGGCCAGCAGCTTGCGGAAGGCGCGCATGAGCCGCGCCACGTCGTCGAAGTGCAGGCCCGTGGTGGGTTCGTCGAACAGGAACAGGCTGCCCTTCTTGGCGACCTTGGCCGTGGAGATGCCGCTGCGCGCGGCCTCGGCCAGGTGGCCGGCGAGCTTGAGCCGCTGCGCCTCGCCGCCCGAAAGCGTGGGCACGGGCTGGCCCAGCCGCACGTATTCCAGCCCCACGTCCGCCAGCGGCGCGAGCCCGGTCTGCACGTCGCGCAGACCCTTGAAGAAGTCCAGCGCCTCGCTCACCGTCATTTCGAGCACTTCGTCGATGGAGGCGCTCTTGCCCAGGTGCTCCACGCGCACCTCCAGCACCTCGGGCCGGAAGCGCTTGCCGTCGCAATCGGGGCAGCGCAGGTACACGTCGGAAAGAAACTGCATTTCCACGTGCTCGAAGCCGGTGCCGCCGCAGGTGGGGCAGCGGCCGTCGCCGCCGTTGAAGCTGAACGTGCCCGCCGTGTAGCCGCGCTCGCGCGCCAGCGGCGCCTGGGCGAACAGTTTGCGGATGGCGTCGAAGGCGCCCACGTAGCTGGCCGGGTTGGACCGCGTGGTCTTGCCGATGGGCGTCTGGTCCACCATGACCACGTCGGCGATCTGCTCGGCGCCCAGCAGGCGCTCGAACGGCCCGGGCGCTTCGGACGGCTTGCCCTTCTGCTTGAGCAGGGCGGGATACAGCACGTCCTGCACCAGCGTGGACTTGCCGGAACCGGACACGCCCGTCACGCAGACCAGCCGGCCCAGGGGCAGTTCGATGGAAACGTTCTTGAGGTTGTGGGCGCTCACGCCTTCCAGCACCAGGCGCGGGGTATTGCCGGCCACGGGCATGGGACGCGGCGCCTCCACGCGCTGCCGCCCGCCCAGGTAGTCGCCGGTGAGCGTGGCGGCGTTGCGCAGTTGCGCGGGCGTGCCGTCGAAGACAATGCGGCCGCCGCGCTCGCCGGGGCCCGGGCCGATGTCGATGATGCGGTCGGCCGCCACCATGACCTGCGGATCGTGTTCCACCACCACCAGCGTGTTGCCGGCGTTGCGCAGCCGGTGCATGACTTCCACCACGCGGTGCATGTCGCGCGGGTGCAGGCCGATGGAAGGCTCGTCGAGCACGAAAAGGGTGTTCACCAGCGAGGTGCCCAGCGCCGTGGTCAGGTTGATGCGCTGCACCTCGCCGCCGGACAGCGTGCGGCTCTGGCGGTCCAGCGTGAGATAGCCCAGGCCCACGTCGCAGAGGAACTTCAGCCGCGCGCGCACCTCGGTCATGAGGAGATCGGTGGCCGCGTCCAGCGCGCCGGTGAAGCGCAGCCGGTCGAAGAAGGCGCGCACCCGTTCGATGGGCAGCAGCATGACGTCGTGGATGGACAGGCCGTCCAGGTTGTCGAGCTGTTCGCGGCTCCATGCGGCGTGCACCGGCATGAAGCGCTTGTAGCGCCCGTCGTCCGGCGGCAGCACGGCGTCGGCTTCCGCCTTGTCGCCCAGCCGCCAGAGCAGGGCGTCGGGCTTGAGGCGGGCGCCGTTGCAGGCGGGGCAGGGCGTGTAGCTGCGGTATTTGGACAGCAGCACCCGCACGTGCATCTTGTACGCCTTGGTTTCGAGCCAGTCGAAGAAGCGCTGCACGCCGTACCACTGGTGTTTCCAGGCGTCGCTTCCGCCCTTCCAGTCGGGCGTGCCGTACAGCACCCAGCGCTTCTGCTCGTCGGTGAGGTGCTTCCAGGGCACGCCGAGCGGAATGCCGGCGCGCGGCGCGTACTTCTGCAGCTCGTCCTGGCATTCCTTGTAAGAGGGCGTCTGCCAGGGCTTGATGGCGCCCTCGAGCAGGGTCTTGTTCTCGTCCGGGATTACCAGGCCGAAGTCGATGCCGATCACGCGGCCGAAGCCGCGGCACGATTCACAGGCGCCCAGCGGCGAGTTGAAGGAGAAGCTGCTGGGCAGCGGGTCGGTGTATTCGATGTCGCAATCGGCGCAGTGCAGCCGGTCGCTGAAACGCCAGACCTGAGCGTCGCCGCCGTCCTCGCCCATGACGCGCACGGCCAGGTGGCCCGCGCCCATGCGCAGCGCGGTGTCCAGCGCCTCCATGACGCGTTCGCGCTCGGCGCCGGCGAAACGGAAGCGGTCCTGCACCACGTGCAGGATGCGGCGCTCCTCGCCGCCGCCCGACGCGCCCCTGGCCTTGCTCTTCTTGCCCGGCTTGCCGGCGGCGGGGCCGGGCGCGGCGGTTTCCTCGGCATGCACGCGCGTGTAGCCCTGCTGCTCCAGGAAGCCGCGCACTTCGTCTTCGGTGAAGTTGGCGGGCACCGCGATGGGGAAGGTGATGACCAGGCGCGGATCGCCCACGGCGGCGGCGCGCCCGGCCAGCGCGTGGAAAATGGAATCCGGCGTGTCGCGGCGCACCAGCCGGCCGCAGCCCCGGCAATAGAGCCGGGCGCCGCGCGCAAACAGCAGCTTGAGGTGGTCGTTCAGCTCGGTCATGGTGCCGACCGTGCTGCGCGAACTGCGCACCGGATTGGTCTGGTCGATGGCGATGGCCGGCAGGATGCCTTCGATGCGGTCGACCTGGGGCTTGTCCATGCGGTCCAGGAACTGGCGCGCATAGGGCGAGAAGGTTTCCACGTAGCGGCGCTGGCCTTCGGCGTACAGGGTGTCGAAGGCCAGCGAACTCTTGCCGGATCCCGACACGCCGGTTACCACCACGAGTTCACCGGTGGCGAGGGTAAGGTCCAGGTTCTTGAGATTGTTCTGGCGGGCGCCAACGATGCGGATTTCGGAGCTCATGGACGGTATCGTAGCCTGAGGATGGGACATGCCCCGCGCCAGGGCGGGCCCCTGGCGGCGTAGAGCGGCCTTGTGGAATAATCGCCTATATCGTGGTCAACTGTCCGTATTGTGGACAATTTCCATTGAGTAAGCTGTACAAATAAACAGTATCGCAGATTCGTCCGAAAAGCGGGTCAATTCCCTGGCGTCAATGCGGAATCCCGCGCTTCAAATAAACGGAGACACATCCTGGTCCGAAACCCCGCAGGCGGACATGGCGGCACGGCGTCACGCGGTGGACAATCTGGTGTGAACCGGCCGCCGCCGGAACGCTTGCGAGGATTTCCATGACTGCTGCCCCTTCCCCCCTGGCCTCCCGGATGTCCGCCCTGCTGGCGGCGCGGGTGGTGCCGGTGCTGCGCTATACCGACGCCGCCGCCGCGGCCTATGCCGCCGAAGTCGCCGTGACGGCGGGCTGCCCGGCGCTGGAACTCACCTGGACCATCCCCGGCGTGACGGATCTGCTGCGCGCCTTGCGCGACAAGCACGGTCCGCAATTGCTGCTGGGCGTGGGCACGGTGCTCGACGAGGCGCAGGCCCGCGAGGCGCTGGTGGCCGGCGCYGMTCACCGACAACAACGAGTGCAACGGCCCGCTGATGCTGGTGCCGGGATCGCACCGCCAGTTCATTTCCTGCGTGGGCGAAACGCCCAATGAGCATTACAAGCAGTCGCTCAAGAAGCAGGAATACGGCGTGCCCGATCCCGTGAGCCTGCAACTGCTGGTCGAGCAGGGCGGCATCCGTTCCATGACGGCC
>NZ_LHSJ01000337.1:0-3975 GCF_001270295.1 Achromobacter sp. DMS1
GCCCATCATCGATTTCCTGACGGCCGCCGCGCTGGACCCGGACGTCATGGCCATCAAGCAGACCATCTACCGCACCGGCGAGGATTCCGAGCTGATGAAGATCCTGCTGGCCGCGGCGCGGGCCGGCAAGGAAGTGACGGTGGTGGTGGAGCTGATGGCGCGCTTCGACGAGCAGACCAACATCAACTGGGCGGCCCGCCTCGAGGAGGTGGGGGCGCACGTGGTGTACGGCGTGGTGGCGCACAAGACCCACGCCAAGATGGCCCTGGTGCTGCGCCGCGAAAAAGGCCGGCTGCGCCGCTATGCGCACCTCGGCACGGGCAACTACCATCCCCGCACGGCGCGGCTCTACACCGACTTCGGCCTGCTGACCGCCGACCCCCGCCTGTGCGAAGACATGGACAAGGTGTTCACCCAGCTCACCGGCCTGGGCGCCCGCCGCTCGCTCAAGGCGCTGCTGCAGTCGCCCTTCACGCTGCACGACGGCATGGTCGCGGCCATCCGCGCCGAGGCGCGCGCCGCCAAGGCCGGCAAGCGCGCGCGCATCATGGCCAAGATGAACTCGCTGCTCGAAGAGCGCGTCATCGAGGAGCTCTACAAGGCCAGCCAGGCCGGCGTGAAAATCGACCTCATCGTGCGCGGCGTATGCGCGCTGCGCGCCGGCGTGCCGGGCCTGTCCGAGAACATCCGCGTGCGCTCCATCGTGGGGCGCTTCCTGGAACACTCCCGGGTCTTCTACTTCTACGCGGACGGCGCCGAAACCGTATACCTCTCCTCGGCCGACTGGATGGACCGCAACTTCTTTCGCCGCGTCGAAGTCGCCTTTCCCATCTACGACAAGTCGCTCAAGAAGCGCGTCATCGACGAAGCCTTCACCTACGCCCTGCGCGACAACCAGCTCGCCTGGCAGCAACAGCCCAATGGCGACTCGGCAAAAGGGCGGCGATGCGCGGGCGGGCCAGCGGCGTCGGCGGGGGCGGTGAACTCTTCCAGGTCGGCCACCAGCGCGTCCGGCGCCGCCGGCCAGGCCCGCCGCCTGGGCGGCCGCGTCCAGGCCGGGAACGGATCCAGGCGCGGCGCAGCGGAGCGGGGCGCCGGGTGCGGGGCATGGTCATTGCACGTGCCTCGGAAGAAAGAGCACCAGCTCCGGCACGAAGGTCAGCAGCAGCATGACGGCGGTCATGGCCAGCATCATCCAGGAAAGCGGGCGCAGGGTCTGCATCATGTTGATGCCGCCGATCTTGCAGGCCGCCATCAGGTCCACGCCAACCGGCGGCGTGTTCGCGCCGATGGCCATGTTGATGGACAGCAGGATGCCGAAGTGGACGGGGTCGATGTTGTAGTGGGCCAGCACGGGCATGACCACGGGCGCCACGATGATGATGACCGGAATCGCCTCCATGAAGGTTCCCAGGAGCAGCAGCACCACGGTGAGCAGCAGCAGCACCGTGACCTTGCTGTCGGTCCAGTGCACCAGCAGCGAGGACAGCGCCTGCGGCACCTGCTCGGCCACCAGCACCCAGGCGAACAGGCCCGATGCGCCGATGATGAGCAGGATGGACGCGCTGCTCTCGCCGGTGGACTTGAGGTTTTCCCACAGCGATTTCAGGGTCAGCGTGCGATACCAGAAGAAGCCGATCAGCAGGGCGTAGACGATGGCGCTGGAGGCCGCCTCGGTGGCGGTGAAGATGCCGAAGCGGATGCCGCCGATGATGAGCACCGGCACCAGCAGCGCGGGCAGGGCCTCGAAGAAGGCGGCGCGCAGTTCGCCCCAGCTAAAGGGCTGGCCGCCGGCCCAGCCGTGGCGGCGCGCCTGCCATATCGCCACGCCGATGAGAGACAGGCCGAGCAGGATGCCCGGCACGATGCCGGCCAGGAACAGCTTGCCCACGGACGTGTCCGTGATGGTGCCGTAGACGATGAGCACGATGCTGGGCGGGATGATGGTGGAGGCGGCGCCCGCGCTGCCCACCAGCGCGCAGCTGAAGCCCCTGTCGCATCGCGCTGCGCGCCATGGCGGGCAGCAGCAGGCTGCCGATGGCCACCACGTCGGCCACGCCGGAGCCGGACAGCGCGCCGAAGAGCAGGCAGGCCAGCACCGCCACGACCGCCAGTCCGCCCTTGATGTCGCCCACGATGGCGGCGCACAGACGCACGATGCGCTGCGTGAGGCCGGCGCCGTTCATGAGCTGCGCGGCCAGGATGAAAAGAGGGATGGCCAGCAGCGTGAAGCTGTCCAGGCCCGATACGTATTGCTGCGCGGCCACCATGAGCGGCGCCGCGTCGTAGACGGCCAGGTAGGCCAGGCAGGACAGCACCAGGCCGAAGGCGATAGGCATGTCGATCAGCACCGTGACCGCGAACACGCCCATCAGGAAAATGGCACCCGTAGACATCTGTTGTTATTCCTCGATCGGGGCGGCCGGCGCCGGGGAGAAAAGCTGCGCCAGGTGCACTACGATGGTGATGGCGCAGGCCACGGGCAGGGCGAGATACACCGTGCCGGCGGACACGTCCAGCGCGGGCAGGGTCTGGTCCATGGTCAGGTCGGCAAGCTGCCAGCCCGCATAGCCCAGCGCCGCCAGGCCCGCGATGATGAGCACCTGGTTCAGGCGTTCCACGGCGCCGAGCACGCGCGGGCTGTGCACCATGAAGGGCAGCAGCCCGGCCATGAGGTGGGAGCGGTCGAAACTGCAGACCACGCCGCCGATGAAGGCCGACCACACCAGCACCAGGCGGGGCAGTTCCTCGGCCCAGTGCGGCGTGCTGTGCGTGACGAAGCGGGCGAACACCACGTAGGTGATCAGTATCGCCAGCAAGGCTACCGCCAGGGCGGCGAAGGCCTTGCTGATGCCCGACAGGATGGCGGACAGGCGGGCGAGCATTACCGGGCCTCGCGGTATTTCTGGACCAGGCCCATGATGTCCGGGCCGTACACCGCGGAGTAGGTCTTCCAGACCGGGGCCACGGCGTCCGCGAAGGCTTTCTTGTCCACCTCGTTGACCTGCATGCCCTTTTCCTTGAGCTGGGCGATGTACTGCTGGTCGCTGTCGCTGATCATTTTGCGCTGCGCGTCGCGCCACTTGTCGGCGGCTTCCTGCACGATCTTGCGGTCTTCGGGCGAGATGCGGTTCCACACCGGCCTGGAAATGATCAGGCTGGCCGGGCCCCAGACGTGACCGGTGAGCGACAGGTACTTCTGCACTTCGAAGAACGAGGAGGTGTAGATGATGGACAGCGGGTTTTCCTGTGCGTCGAACACCTTCTGCTGCAGCGCCGAGTACAGCTCGCCGAAGGCCAGCGGAGCGGGATTCGCGCCCAGCGCGGTAAAGGTGTCCAGGCGCATCTTGTCGGGCGTGACGCGCGTTTTCAGGCCCGCCAGGTCGGCCGGCGTGTTGATGGGGCCACGGTTGTTGGTGAGGTGGCGAAAGCCGTTTTCCCACCACGAGATGATGACCAGGTTTTTCTTTTCGGCGAGCCGGGCCAGCGCCTGGCCCAGTTCGCCGTCATAGGCTTTGTAGGCCTGCCGGGCACTGGTCCAGGTGTAGGGCAGCTCCACCACGCCGAATTTGGGCTCGATCGGCTGCAGCGAGCCCGAGCCGATGATGGCCGCGCCCTGGCTGCCGATCTGCAGGCCTTCGAGCATGGTCTTTTCGTTGCCGAGCTGGCCGCTGGGAAAGAGCACGAAGTTCACGCGGCCGGCGGTCTTTTCCTTGACCTCGGCGGCGAAGCCCTCGGCGGCCTTGTTCCAGCTATGGCTGGGCGCCAGCACGTGGCCCAGCTTGATGTCCATGGCGTGGGCCGCGGGCGCGGCCGACAGGCCGGCCATCGACAGCAGGCCGGCGCCCAGCGCGGCGCGCAGCTTTCTTGGGGACGAGGTTCATGGCGAGACTCCAGGAGCGATGGTCGGGGCGGGGGGCGCGGGCGGCCAGGGGCGGCGCGCCGGAAATCTTGCTGGGGGGGTAGGGCATGTTT
>NZ_LHSJ01000338.1:0-3944 GCF_001270295.1 Achromobacter sp. DMS1
CGTCGGCGGCGGGCGCGCGCGTGGTCTGCGCGGCCCCGGGCGCGGCAGGCACGCCGCGCGCCTATGCCCTGCAGGCCGGCCGCGTCCGTCTGCGCCATGCCGGTATTCGTGGCGCAGCGCCTGCTGCCGGACATCCGGGACTACGGCTACCACCCCGCCGCGCACGCGCCGCCGCGCGCCGCCTGGCTGGTGTCGAACTTCGTCATGGACGGCTATCCTCCGGAAATGCCGGGCGAGCCACTGTCGTGGGACAACGTGGTCTACCAGGGACAGGGGCTGGGCTATGTGGTGTCCACCCATCAATTGCTGCGCGTGGCGCCGTCGCCGCGCACCGTGTTCACCGCCTATCATGCGCTGTCCGGCATGGCGCCCGCGCAGGCCCGGCGCTGGCTGGAAAACGCCAGCCCCGAGGCCTTGCGCGCGGCGGCCTCGGCCGACCTGACGGCCGCCTATGGCGACGCGTTCTGGCGCTACGCGCGCGAGCTGGAAATCACCGTGCGCGGCCACGCCATGGCCACGCCGGCGCCGGGCTACCTGTCCAACCCGGGACTGCTGGCGCTGCGCGAGGCCGACGGCCCCATTCTCTTCGCCCATGCCGACCTTTCCGGATACTCGGTATTCGAAGAGGCCGCGTGGTGGGGCGTAACGGCGGCGGCGCGCGTAATGGGCGGATCTGCCGCGGGCGCGGCATGAGGCCGCGGCGCGGAAGACGAAACCGGAATGGAGCCAGAACCCATGGGAAACAACATCATCGTGCTGGGCGCGGGAATGGTGGGCGTGTGCTGCGCGCTCGAACTGCAGCGCCGCGGCGCGTCGGTCATCCTGGTGGACCGCCGCGAACCCGGCAGCGAAACCTCCTACGGCAACGCAGGCGTGCTGGCGCGCAGCTCGCTCATCCCGTTCAATCATCCCGGCCTCTGGCGCCAGCTCCCGCGCCTGCTGCGCAACGACACGGCGCAGTTCCGCTACCGGCCGGGTTTCCTGCTGCGCAACCTGGGCTGGGGCGCGCGCTTCCTGCTCAATGCCCGGCCCGCCGTCTACCGCGAAACCGTGGCCGCGCTGGACGGGCTGATCCGCCTGTCGGCCGACGCGCACCAGGAACTGATGCGCGAGGCGGGCATCGGCCGCCGGCTGCGCGACACGGGCTGGATCTTTCTCTACCGCAGCGCGCAGGCCTGGGAAGGCGGCGCCGCGGCGCGCCGCGTTTATGCCGAATACGGCGTGCCCACGCAAGCGCTGGCGCCGCCGGAGCTGGCCGCCCTGGAGCCCTCGCTCGCGCCGCGCTTTGAGCGCGCGCTCTGGGTCCAGGGCTCGTATTCGGTGGACGACCCGCAAGCGGTGGTGCGGGCCTATGCCGCGCTGTTCCGGCAGGCCGGCGGCGCATTCCGCCGCATGCCGGTGCGCGGCATCCGGCCGGACGGCGCCGGCGGCTGGACGGTGGTCGGCGCCGAAGCAAGCGGATCGCTGTCGGCGGACCGGCTGGTGGTGGCGCTGGGGCCGTGGTCGCGCGCCCTGCTGCGCACCGCGGGCCTGGACGTGCCGCTCGTCTGCGAGCGCGGCTACCACATGCACTACGCGGCGCAGCCCGGCGCGTCGCTGGGGCGGCCCGTGTACGACACGGGCGGCGGCTACGTGCTCTCGCCCATGGCGCGCGGACTGCGGCTGACCACGGGCGTGCAGCTAGACGATTGCGACGCCCCGCCGCGGCCCGAACAGCTCGGGCTGGCCGAAACGCAGGCGCGCCGGGCATTTCCGCTGGGCGACAGACTGGACGATACGCCCTGGATGGGGCGCCGCCCCACCCTGCCCGACAGCCGGCCCATGATCGGCGAAGCGCCGCGCCGGCCGGGCCTGTGGCTCGCGCTGGGCCATCAGCATATCGGGTTCAGCACGGGCCCGGGCACGGCCCGGCTGCTGGCCGGGCTGATGAGCGGACAGGCGGGCGCGCACGCGGCGCTTGCCCATGCCTTCCGGCCGCAGCGCCTGCTGAACGGCTGAGCCTCGACGTCCTCAGCCCAGCAGCAGCGCGTCGTCGGACAGCTTTTCGCCGCGCACGCGCTCGAACATGGCGAGCAGGTCGGGCACGTCCATGCCCTTGCGCTCGTCGCCCGACACATCCAGCACCACCTGCCCCTGGTGCAGCATGACGGTGCGGTCGCCCACGTCCAGCGCCTGGCGCATGCTGTGGGTGACCATCATCGTGGTGAGGCGGTTTTCGGCCACGATGCGCGCCGTGAGCTGCAGCACGAAGTCGGCGGTGCGCGGGTCCAGGGCGGCGGTGTGCTCGTCCAGCAGCAGGATGCGCGAAGGCTGCAGGGCGGCCATGAGCAGGCTCACGGCCTGGCGCTGGCCGCCCGACAGCAGCCCGATGCGGTCGGACAGCCGGTTCTCCAGCCCCAGGCCCAGGGTGGCCAGGCGCTCGCGGAAGCCGTCTCGCATCGAGGCTTTGACCGCGCGGCCGTAGCCGCGGCGGGCGCCGCGCATCTGCGCCAGCGCCATGTTTTCCTCGATGGTGAGGTCTTCGCAGGTGCCCGCCATGGGATCCTGGAATACGCGGGCCACCTTGGCCGCGCGCGCCCAGACCGGCTGGCGCGTCATATCCGCGCCGTCGATCTCGATACGGCCGGAATCCACCGGCAGGTCGCCCGAGACAGCATTGAGAAAGGTGGACTTGCCCGCGCCATTGGAACCGATGACCGTGACGAACTGCCCCGCCGGAATGTCCAGCGACAGGCCGCGCAGCGCGCGCGTCTCGATCGGCGTACCCGGGTTGAAAGTGATCTTGAGGTCTCTTGCCGACAACATATCAATACTCCTGTGTGCCATTCGCGGCCCCGCCGCGGCGCCCCTCTGCGGGGATGCTTCCGGGACGGGTCTGCGGGCCGATCTACTTCTTGCCGAATACGCGGCGCTTGAGCATGGGAATGACCAGGGCGATGGTGACCAGCACCGCGGTGACGAGGTTCAAGTCCTGCGCCTTCAGGCCGATGAAATCGCTGTTGAGCGCCAGCGCGATGAAGAAGCGGTAGACGATGGCGCCGATGATGACGGCCAGCGTGGCCAGCACCAGCTTGCGCGAAGGCAGGATGCTCTCGCCCACGATGACCGCCGCCAGGCCGATGACGATGGTGCCGATGCCCATCGAGATGTCGGAGCCGCCCTGGGTCTGCGCGAAGAGCGCGCCCGCCAGGCCGACCAGCGCGTTCGACAGCGCCATGCCGCCCATGATCATGCGGCCGGTGTGCACGCCCTGCGCGCGGGCCATGCGGCCGTTGGAGCCGGTCGCGCGCATGGCCAGGCCCGTCTGCGTGGCGAAGAACCAGTCAAGCAGCAGCTTGGCGACGATCACGATCACCACCAGGATGAGCGGCCGCGCCACGTAGTCGCTGAGCCAGCCGGGCTGCAGAATGGTGAATACGGTGGGCTCGGTGATGAGCGGCACGTTGGGCTTGCCCATGACGCGCAGGTTCACGGAATACAGCGCGATCATCATGAGAATGCTGGCCAGCAGGTCCATGATGCGCAGCTTCACGTTCAGCCAGCCGGTGACCAGCCCGGCGGCCGCGCCCGCGAAGGTGGCCGCGATGGTGGCGAGAAAGGGGTCGGTTCCCGAGGCGATGAGCGTGGCGCAGACCGCGCCGCCCAGCGGAAAGCTGCCATCGACGGTCAGGTCGGGAAAGCGCAGCAGCCTGAACGAGATGAACACTCCCAAGGCCACCAGGCTGAAGATCAGGCCGATCTCCAGCGCGCCCAACAACGAAAACAATGACATGGGTCAAATCCAGAGAAATGGAAAACGAGCATATTAAAGACAGGAAACGTCCAGCTTCTTGCGTTTCGGGGTCAGTTTTACCCGCGTTTTTGGAATAGACGTTTCCTGGACCCCGATTTTCGCCGGTTTTCTGCCAAGGCGCGCGGGCCGGCCTCGCCTCGCCAGCAACGGC
>NZ_LHSJ01000339.1:0-3869 GCF_001270295.1 Achromobacter sp. DMS1
CCGCCCGGCGGCGCGCCCCGGCTGACGGCATCCGCGTTTACGGCCTGTTTCGGCCCCCGGGCGCGGATGATCGTAATCGGCGCGGGCGACACGTCGCGCTACCTGTGCCGGATCGCGCTGACCCTGGGCTTCGAAATCGTGGTCTGCGATCCGCGCGACGCGCAGCAGGCGCCCTGGCAGGAAGAGGGCATCGCGTTCACGCGTGAAATGCCCGACGACCTGATCCTCAGGCTCGGGCCCGACAGGCGCACGGCCGTCGTGGCGCTGACCCACGATCCCAAGCTGGACGACCTCGCGCTGATCGATGCCCTGCAATCGGATGCGTTCTATGTCGGGGCCATCGGTTCGCGCCGGAACACCCGGCTGCGCCGGGCGCGGCTGCGCGAGCATTTCGGCCTGACGGATGCGATGCTCGCGAGACTGCGCGGCCCGGCCGGCATTTTCATCGGCAGCAAGACGCCGGCCGAGATCGCCCTGTCCATCATGGCGGAAGTGGTTGCCGCCAAGAATGGCGTCCGCGATGACGTTCTGGAAACGGTGGCCGAAGGCAAGGCGCGGCTCGCCCACGGCGAGGACGCCGTCCCGGCCCTGGAAGACGGTTCTTGCCGCTACTAGCGTCCGGCGCGCACGCATCATGGATACGCACACCCCCATCGCCGCCGTCATTCTGGCCGCGGGCCAGGGCTCGCGGCTGGGCGGCCGGCCCAAACCCGCGCTGCGGATCGACGGCGCGAGCCTGCTGGAAAGGCTGGCGTCGGCCCTGCGCGGCTCGGGGGTGGGCGCCATCGGCGCGGTGATCGGCCCTTATGCGTCCACGCTGCTTCCCCTGGCCGGGCGCTGCGGGGTCCGGGCGCTGCGGCACCCGCATGACGCGCCCACGCTCGTCGATTCGCAGCGGCTGGCGCTGGCCGCGCACGCGCGGATGCACCCTGCCCACGATCTGCTGGTGGTCCTGGGCGACCTGCCGCTGCTGGATGCCGGCGCGGTGCGGGCCCTGGTGCGCGGCTGGCGGGCCAGGCCGCCGGAAGTCGAACTCATGCAGCCCGTCGTGGCGGGCGTGCGCGGCATCCGGTGCTGATGTCGTCGCACTGCGCGGCGTCGGCGCACCGGCTGCCGCCGGGCTGCGGCATCCGGAAGTGGATGCCGCTGCATCCCGGCAGCGTGGCGCCGTTCCATAGCGACGAGCCGGCCTACGTGACGGACCTGGACACCCCGGAGGACGTGCGGGCCCTGCGCCGGATGCTGGCGCCCGCGTCCGTGGAATGGGCGCGGGCCCCGCGCTGATTTCCGTCCCTATTTAATTTCCGACCCATCTCGGTTTCCCCATTTGCGGCGGATCAACTTCGGGTATATATTTCAAGCCTAAACTATCCAGACCTAAAATCTGCGGCGTCCGGCACCAGCCCGGCAGGGTAGCCGCCTACCACGGAGCGCATACGGCGATGAAGATAGTCTGCATAGGCGGCGGCCCCGCCGGTCTGTATTTCGGCCTGCTGATGAAGCTGCGGGATCAGGCCAACGAAGTCACCGTGATCGAACGCAACCGGCCCTACGATACCTTCGGCTGGGGGGTGGTGTTCTCGGACGCCACCATGTCCAACCTCAGCGAGGCCGATCCGGTGTCGGCCCGCACCATCGGCGAGGCGTTCAACCGCTGGGACGACATCGACATCCATTTCAAGGGACGCACCTTGCGCAGCGGCGGCCATGGCTTCATCGGCATCGGCCGCAAGAAACTGCTGAATATTCTGCAGGCCCGCTGCGAAGACGTGGGCGTGAAGCTGGTGTTCGAGGAGTTCGTGCAGGACGACCAGGCGGTGGCCCGCCAGTACGACGCCGATCTCGTCATCGCTTCCGATGGCATCAACAGCCAGATCCGCACGCGCTACGCCGACACCTACCATCCCGACATCGACCAGCGCCGCTGCCGCTTCGTCTGGCTGGGCACCACCAAGACCTTCGACGCCTTCACCTTCGCTTTCGTGCAGACCGAGCACGGCTGGTTCCAGGCCCATGCCTACCAGTTCGAGGAAGGGCTTTCCACTTTCATCGTGGAGACGCCCGAGGAAACCTGGAAAGCCGCCGGCATCGACCAGATGAGCCAGGAAGACGGCATCGCCTATTGCGAAAAGCTGTTCGCGCCCTGGCTGGACGGCCACCGCCTCATGAGCAACGCGGCCCACCTGCGCGGCTCGGCCATCTGGATCCGCTTTCCGCGCGTCATCTGCAACACCTGGGTGCACTGGAACACGCTGGACACCGCGCGCGGCGAGCGGCGCGTGCCTGTGGTGCTCATGGGAGACGCCGCGCACACCGCCCATTTCTCGATCGGGTCCGGCACCAAGCTGGCCCTGGAAGACGCCATCGAGCTGGCGCGCTGCCTGAGCGGCGCGGAGGGTTCGGTCGAGGCCGGCCTGACGCGCTACGAGGAGGTGCGCAGCGTGGAGGTGCTGAAGATCCAGAACGCCGCGCGCAACTCCACCGAGTGGTTCGAGAACGTGGCGCGCTACGCCGGCCTGGAGCCGGAGCAGTTCGCCTATTCGCTGCTGACCCGTTCGCAGCGTATTTCGCATGAGAACCTGCGCCTGCGCGACGCTGCCTGGCTGGAGGGTTACGAGCGCTGGCTGGCCGAACGCGCCGGCGCGCCGGCGCCCGCCGGCCAGCGGCCGCCGCTGCCCATGCTCACGCCCTTCCAGGCGCGCGGCGTGCGGCTGAAGAACCGCATCATGGTGTCGCCCATGGCCATGTATTCCTGCGAGAACGGCGTGCCCGGCGATTTCCACCTGGTGCACCTGGGCGCGCGCGCCATGGGCGGGGCCGGCCTGGTCATGGTGGAAATGACCTGCGTGACGCCGGAGGGCCGCATCACCCCGGGCTGCCCCGGCCTGTGGAACGACGACCAGGCGCGCGCTTTCAAGCGCATCGTGGATTTCGTGCACGCCAATTCCGATGCCCGCATCGGCATGCAGCTGGGCCATGCCGGCCGCAAGGGTTCCACGCAGCTCGGCTGGCAGAAGATCGACCATCCCCTGCCCGAAGGCAACTGGCCGCTGCTCTCGGCGTCGGCGCTGCCTTACATCGAGGGCGTATCGCAGGTGCCGCGCGCCATGACGCGGGCCGACATGGACCAGGTGCGCGACAGCTTCGTGGCCGCCGCCCGGCGCGCGGTGGAAGCCGGTTTCGACTGGCTCGAACTGCACTGCGCGCACGGCTACCTGCTGTCCAGCTTCATCTCGCCGCTGACCAACCGGCGCGAGGACGAGTACGGCGGCAGCCTGGACAACCGCCTGCGCTACCCGCTGGAGGTCTTTCGCGCCGTGCGCGAGGTGTGGCCGGCGGACAAGCCCATGTCGGTGCGCATCTCGGCGCACGACTGGGTGGAGGGCGGCATCACGGCCGACGACGCGGTGGAGATCGCGCGCCGCTTCAGGGCGGCCGGAGCCGACCTGATCGACTGCTCTTCCGGCCAGGTGAGCAAGGCCGAGAAGCCGGTGTACGGCCGGATGTTCCAGACCCCCTTCGCCGACCGCGTGCGCAACGAGGCCGGCATCGCCACCATCGCGGTGGGCGCGATTTTCGAGGCCGATCACGCCAACGGCATCATCGCCTCGGGCCGCGCCGACCTCTGCGCCCTGGCGCGCCCGCACCTGGCGGACGCGTCCTGGACGCTGCGCGAATCGGCGCGCGTGGGTTACCGTGAGGTGGGCTGGCCGAACCAGTACCTGGCGGGCAAGCGCCAGCTCGAAACCAACTTCGAACGCGCCGCGGCCATGGCGCAACTGGACATCAAATGAGCACGAATCAGCTTCCGCTGGCGGGACGCCACGCGCTGGTCACGGGCGGGGCGCGGGGCATCGGCCTGGCGTCGG
>NZ_LHSJ01000034.1:0-22592 GCF_001270295.1 Achromobacter sp. DMS1
CCGGACAAGCCTCGCGCCCTCGATCGTCTCGCCCGTCGGGTCGGCCATCCAGCACTTCCGCGCCAAGGTCGCGCAGGAAAACCTCATCAAGGCGTCGAAGATTCCCTATGCCATCCTGCGCGCGACGCAGTTCTTCGAGTTCATCGGCAGCATCGTCGAGTCGGGCGCGGAGGATGGCGGAGTGCGCCTGTCGCCGGCGCTGATCCAGCCGGTCGCGCCGACGATGTGTCGGCGGCGCTGGCCGACCTGGCCGTGGGCGCGCCCGTGAACGGCACGATGGAAATCGGCGGGCCGGACCGCTTTCCGCTGGACGAGCTGGCGCGGCGCTATCTCGCGGAACGGGACGACGCCCGAGAGGTGATCGCCGACATTCACGCCCGCTATTTCGGCACAGAGCTGAATGATCGCTCGCTTATCGCCGGAGACGGCGCGCGTCGGGGGCCGAGGCGCTTTTTCAGTTGGCTCGGCCGCGCAACGAGGGCCTGAACGGCGTGGCCCGCAGGACCGAGGAGCACGGCATGCGAATTCTCAAGTATCCGGCGCTGGCCGTAGCCCTCGCGGCGGCGGGGGCACGGGTCCGGCATCGCCGGCCTGTTCCGTTTGCGGCGCCCGCGCCTGCAGGGGAAACACCTCGGCGCCGGACGGCATGGTTTCGACATACAGCGAGCGGCTGGGAAACGCGAAGCCCGAGCCCGCGCCCTCGACGATGTTCTTGATGGCGCAGGCAAAGGCTTCCTTGATCTGCAGCCACTCGCCCCAGTTCGTGGTGCGGGTGAAGCAGGTAAAGCGTGGCCGGCTCCAGGCAGCCGCCGGTGGAAAGCTGGCCCACCCACAGGCGGAAGAATTCCTGCCACGGCGTCTGCGAAGGCGGCGCCTGGTACGGCGGTTCGCGCGTGCGCGCCTCGAGCTCCGCCTCGTCGAGCTGTACGGTGACGCTGCGCCGGTTCAGGTCCACGCGGATGTCGGTCGCCGGTGCGCAGCAGGGCCAGGCCGCCGCCTGCCGCGGCCTCCGGGGACATGTTGAGGATGGAAGGGCTGGCCGAGGTGCCGCTTTGCCGGCCGTCGCCCATGCAGGGCAGCGAATCGATGCCGCGCTTCACGAGCCGGGAGGGCGGCGTCATGTTGACGACTTCCGCGCTGCCCGGGTAGCCAAGGGTGCCGCAGCCGCGTATCACCAGCATGCAGTGCTCGTCGATGTTGAGCGCGGGGTCGTCGATGCGGGCGTGGTAGTCCTCCGGGCCGTCGAAAACGATGGCGCGCGCCTCGAAGGCGTTTTCGTCGCCGGGCGTGGAAAGGTAGGTCTTGCGGAAGTCCTCGCCCACCACGGACATCTTGATGATGGCGCTGTCGAAGAAATTGCCCGAGAGCACGATGAAGCCGGCGCGGTGTTTGAGCGGCGCTTCCCAGGCGCGGATGATGTCGCGGTCGTGGGCGGGCGAGGCCGCCGCGATCTCGCCGATGGTCTTGCCCGACACGGTCAGGCAGTCTTCGCGCAGGCGGCCGGCCTTGCGCAGTTCGTGCAGCACGGCGGGCACGCCGCCGGCGCGGTGGAATCCTTCGCCCAGGTATTCGCCGGCGGGTACGCAGTTGACGAGCAGCGGCACGTCCTCGCCCAGGCGCTGCCAGTCGTCCAGGCCCAGTTCCATGCCCATGTGGCGCGCGATGGCGATGAGATGGGGCGGGCAATTGGTGGAAGCGCCCAGCGCCGATGCGGCCACGATGGCATTTTCAAAGGCGGCGCGGGTCAGGATATGCGAGGGCCGCACGTCCTGGCGCACCAGTTCGCAGATGCGCAGGCCGGTGGCGTACGCCATCTGTCCGCGCTCGCGGTAAGGGGCGGGAATGCTCGCACAGGTGGGCAGCGACATGCCCAGCGCCTCGGCCAGGGCGTTCATCGACAGGGCGGTGCCCATGGTGTTGCAGTGGCCGATGGAGGGCGAGGAGGCGGTGGCCAGCGTCATGAAGCCTTCGTAGTCGAGCTTGCCTGCCGCCATGAGATTGCGGGCATGCCAGATCACGGTGCCGGAGCCGACCCGCTGGCCTTCGTGCCAGCCGTCCAGCATGGGGCCGCCCGACAGCACGATGGCCGGGATGTCCACGGTGGCGGCGGCCATCAGGCAGGCCGGCGTGGTCTTGTCGCAGCCGGTGGTGAGCACCACTCCGTCCAGCGGGTAGCCGTGCAGGATTTCCACCAGCCCCATGTAGGCTAGGTTGCGGTCCAGCGCCGCAGTCGGCCGCCGGCCCTGCTCGGCCAGCGGATGGACGGGAAACTCCATGGGAATGCCGCCCGCGTCGCGGATGCCGTCCCGCACGCGCGCGGCCAGCGCCAGATGGTGGCGGTTGCAGGGCACGAGGTCGCTGCCCGTCTGGGCGATGCCGATAATGGGACGGCCGGATTGCAGTTCCTGCCGGGTGAGGCCGTAGTTGAGGTAGCGTTCGACGTAGATGGCCGTCATGTCGGCGTGGGACGGGTCGTCGAACCATTTCTGGCTGCGCAGTTTGCGGGGACTCTGTGACATGGCTAGTCGCTTGCCTCCAGGAGGGGAACGGGTCCGCGTCTTCCTTCGCGCGCGACGGCGGGGAGGGCGGGCCTGGAAGGGGCGCCGTCTGGCGTCTGCAAGTTTCTAGTTTGATCCCGCGCGCGCCCGCCACAGTGCGGGCGCGCGCGGCTCAGGCGCGCCGCGCCGCCAGGAAGACGCCGGCGGCCACGATCATGGCCACGCCGGCCAGGGCGGGAGCGTCGGGCGGGCGCTGGAACCAGAAAGTGCTGAAGGCCACCGCAAGCAGAAGCTGGAAGTAGTTCAACGGGGCCAGCGTGGCGGCCGGCACGCGCTGGAACGCGGAAATGAGCAGGATCTGCGCCAGGCCGTTGCATGCGCCCAGCCCCACGATGAGCAGCAGATGCAGCGGTTGCGGCCACGCGTCGGGCAGGAAGAACGGCGCGGGGGCCGCCGTGGCGGCCAGGCAGATGCCGGCCGTGTAGGCGTACTGCACCGGACCCGGAACCTGGCCCGAGAGTTTGCGCGTGAGCACCTGGAATACGGCATAGCTCACGGCGGACACGGCCATCAGCACGGTGCCCAGCCAGGGCAGGTCGCGCCGGGCCGCACGATGAGCAGCATGCCGGCAAAGCCCAGCGCGACGGCCGCCCATTGCGCGGCGCGCACCTTCTCGCCCAGCAGCCAGGGCGACAGCGCCACCATGATGAGCGGCGAGGTGAAGTAGATGGCGGTAGCCTCGGAGAGCGGCATCCAGATGAGCGCCGTCATGAAGCAGGTGCCCACGGTGGCCAGCAGCAGGCCGCGCAGGACGAGCAGCGGTTTGTGCGGAGCGTTGCGCAGGCTGGGGCGTCCGCCGCGCCAGAGCAGGAAGAGCGCCAGCGTCGCCACCGCCGAATAGCGCATCACGTTGAGGAACGGTGCGGGATAGAGGAGCGCCAGCATGTACTTGGAGCCGGCGTCGAAGGTGGCGAAGGCCACGAGCGCGGCCAGGAACAGCACCACGCCCGCCCGGCGCGAGCCGGTCGCGGGCAGGGCGGCTGCGGCATGAACGCCTTCGGGCGGCCGGGCGGCGGGGATGAGGCTGCCTGCGCCCTCACGGGCTGCGGCATGAACGCCTTCGGGCGGCCGGGCGGCGCTCATGCCCGCCGCGCGCCGGTCGGGTCCAGTCCTTGCAGGAAGGCGTCGAGGGCAGGGCCGATGGCTTGGACCATGTAGCCGCCTTCCTGCACGATGACGGTGGGCAGTCCGAGCGCGGCCACGCGGGCGCCGATCTGCCGGTAGGCGTCCATGTCGAGCCGGAGCACGCTGATCGGGTCGTCCTTGTAGGTGTCGAAGCCCAGCGCCAGCACCAGCGCCTCGGGTGCGTAGGCGGCCAGGGCGGCCATGGCCTGGTCCAGGGCCTGCAGGAAGGCGGCGTTGCCCGAGCCGTGGGGCAGGGGCAGGTTGAGGTTGCAGCCCTCGCCCGCGCCGTGTCCGCGCTCGTGCGCGTAGCCGGTGTAGAAGGGGTAGTAGCCGGCCGGATCGGCGTGCACGGAAATCGTCATTACGTCCGGCCTCAGGTAGAAAATCTGCTGGGTGCCGTCGCCTGGTGCGCGTCCACGTCCTGCACCGCTACCCCGCGACCGGGTCTGGCGCAGGCGGCTGGCCGCCGCCGCGCTGCTGTTCAGGTAGCAGAAGCCGCCCGCGCGGTCGCGGTGGGGCGTGATGGCCCCGAGGGGGCGGCACAGCGCGTAGGCAAAGCCGCCGCCGCCGGCGGCGTGGTCGGCGGCCGCCACGCGCTGTGCGTGGAGCGCAGCGCCGAGAGCCCAGGTGTGCGGGCCGATGGGGGCAGGACAGGTCGCTCAGGTAGTAGCCTGTCTGCGCGACCACCGAAGGCGAGGGGCATGGGCTGCGCCGGGGCTGTTCCACGCGGCCGTTGTGATAGGGCGAGAGGTTGGGCAGCACTTCTTCGCCGGGCTCGACGCCGGGCATCTCCAGGGCGCGCCAGCGGGCATGGGCGTTTTCCAGGTAGTCCAGGTAATCGGGGCTGTGCACATCGGCCAGCGGCGAGCGTCCGTAGTCCGGCGGGGTCTCGACGGCGATGCCGCGCGCGGCGAGCGTGCCCCGCAGGCTTTCCGCGCGCGAGGGCAGGTCGGTGGGGGCGCAGATGCGGCCCAGCCGCATGAATTGCCGCGGCGTGTGCAGCAGTTGTTCTTCCGAGAAGAAGGCCTTCATGGTGTCTGCGGCTCCGGCTCAGGCCCGCGGGGCCTGTTTGAGTTCGATCTCGACAAAGACGAATTCCGTGTCGCCGGGATTGATGACGTTGTGCTCCACGCCCACCGGCCGATAGTACGCCACGCCCGTGGTGAGCTGGCTGGTGATTTGGCCTTCGGGGGTGTCGAGCAGCAGCGGTCCCGTGCTCTGCGGCACCACCACGTAATGCATGCCGTGGCGGTGCCAGCCGGTTTCGCCGCCGGGCGGAAACCGCCATTCGGTCACGGTCACGAATTCGTTGTCGATTTGTACGGTGGGAACGGCGGCGGGACGCTGCATGAAGTGCTCCGGAAAGTTGATGGGTCAAGGCGTGTCGGCACGCCTGGGGTTAACGCAACCTAGGCCGCACGGGCCTGGGTGGGGTCCCAGTGCTGGCCGGGGACCGCGGCAATGAGCTGCTGTGTGTACGGGTGCCCGGGCTGGTCGAATATCTGCGACGGCGTCCCGTATTCCACCACCTTGCCCCGGTGCATGACCAGCACGGCGTCGCAGATCTGGGCGGCCACGCGCAGATCGTGGGTGATGAACACCAGCGCGATGCGCAGCCGCTGCTGCAGCGTGCGCAGCAGTTCCAGCACCTGGGCCTGCACCGAGACGTCCAGCGCGGAAACCGATTCGTCGGCCACCAGCACCTTGGGTTCCAGGGCCAGGGCGCGCGCGATGCCGATGCGCTGGCGCTGGCCTCCGGAAAACTGGTTCGGATAGCGGTCGAAGGCGGACGGGTCCAGTCCCACCAGGGCGAGCAGCTCGCGCACCGGGGCCTCGGCGCGCGCCCGCGGCACGCCGTTGGCGACCGGCCCGTCGCTGATGATGCGGCCCACGGTCTGGCGCGGATTGAGCGAGGCGAACGGATCCTGGAAGATCATCTGGATGTCCTTGCGCAGCGGGCGGAAGCGGCTCTCCGGCAGCGGCGCGATGTCCTGGCCGTCGAACAGCATCTGCCCGCCTTCCACATTGACGAGCTTGAGCAGGCATTTCCCGATGGTGGACTTGCCGGAGCCCGATTCGCCCACGATGCCCAGCGTCTCGCCGCGGCGTACGCTGAAGCTGACGCCATCCACCGCATGCACTTCGCGCTTGGCGCGCAGCCAGCCGTGGCCCAGCACATAGGTTTTCCGCAGGTCTTTCACCTCCAGCACCGGGGGCTCCTGCTCCCAGCCGCTGCGTTCGCGGGCGCGCCGGTGCGGCACGGCAGCGATGAGGCGCTGCGTGTACGGATGGCGCGGGCGGTTCAGCACCTCTTCGGCCGGCCCCTGTTCGACCAGCACGCCTTTCTCCATGACGGCCACGCGGTGCGCGATCTCGGCCACGACCCCGAAGTCATGCGTGACGAACATCACGCCCATGCCCTTCTCCTTCTGGATGCGGGCGATCAGCGCCAGGATCTGCGCCTGGGTCGTTACGTCGAGCGCGGTGGTGGGCTCGTCGGCGATGAGGAGCGCCGGCTCCAGCGCCAGCGCCATGGCGATCATGACGCGCTGGCGCTGCCCGCCCGACAGGCGGAACGGGTAGGCATGGTAGAGCGTGGCCGGGTCGGGCAGGCCCACGAAGGCCAGCAGGTCCAGCGTGCGCTGCATGCGCTGGGGGCCGGGATAGGCGTTGTGCACCCGCATGACCTCGCCGATCTGCTCGCCCACCGTCATGAGCGGGTTGAGCGCGGAAAGCGGCTCCTGGAAGATCATGGCGATGTCCTTGCCGCGCATGGACTGCAAGGTCGCCTCGTCCTGCTGCAGCAGATCGGCGCCGCGGAACAGGATGCGGCCGCGTTCGGGGCGCAGGTAGTCGGGCAGCAGGCCCATGATGGCATTGGCGCTCATGGACTTGCCCGATCCGGACTCGCCCACGATGCAGAGGATTTCGCCGGAACGGACGTCGTACGAGATGTCGCGCACCGCGTAGGGGCGGTCGCCGCCCGCGGGCAGCGCGATGCTCAGGTTCTGGACGGACAGCAGGGGCGTTTCGGGTGGCATGCCGGTCTCCTATTCGCCGCGTTTGCGCAGTTGGGGGTTGAGGGCGTCGTTCAGGCCTTCGCCAATGAGGTTGATGGCCAGCACGGTGAGCAGGATGGCGACGCCGGGCCAGACGCTCATCCACCAGGCTTCGCGGATCATGGTGCGCGCCGCGCCGATCATGAAGCCCCAGCTCATCAGGTTGCGGTCGCCCAGGCCCAGGAACGACAGCGACGATTCCGTCAGGATGGCGGTGGCCACCATGAAGGAGGCGGACACGATGATGGGCGACATGGCGTTGGGTAGAATCTGCGAGCCCACGATGCGCGCCGGCGACTGCCCGATCACGATGGCCGCCTGCACGAATTCGCGCTGCTTGAGCGTCATGAATTCGGAACGCACGAGGCGCGCGGCCGGCGGCCAGGACACCAGCGCGATGGCGCCCATGATGGAATACACCGACGGGCTCAGGATGGCCACCAGCACCACTGCCATGGCGAGCTGCGGTATGGTCTGGAAGAACTCCGTGAACCGCATGAGCGCGTCATCCATCCGGCCCCCGCAATAGCCGGCCACCGCGCCCACGACGATGCCGAAGGCCAGCGCCACGGCCGTGGACAGCAGGCCCACCATGAGCGAAACCCGCGCGCCCCAGACCAGGCCCGCCGTGATGTCGCGGCCCAGCATGTCGGTCCCGAAGGGATAGTCCGGGTTCGTGAAAGGGGGAATCAGCGGATCGGCCACCATCATCCATGGCGAGTCCGGATACAGCAGCGGCGCGGCCAGGGCCACGGCGATCACCACCGCCATGATGGCCAGGCCGGCCACGGCGCCGTAGTTGCGGGCATAACGCAGGGAAAAGGCCCTCATGCGGCGGCTCCTTGCTGCGCTCCCGCGCCGATGCGCGGATCGATGAGCCGGTAGAGCACATCGGTGAGCAGGTTGAACACCACCACCATCACGGAGGTGACAAGAAAGATTCCCAGCAGGAGCTGGTAGTCGCGCTGCAGCAGCGCGTCGAACATCAGCCGGCCTATGCCCGGCCAGGCGAACACGGTTTCGGTGAGCACCGCGCCGCCGGCCATTTGGCCGAGCTGGATGCCGGCGAAGGTAATGACCGGCAGCAGGGCGTTGCGCAGCACGTGCGCGCGGATCACGCGGCCGGGGCTCACGCCCTTGGCGCGGGCGGTCTTGACGAAGTCCATGCCGATGACTTCCAGCATGGAGGCGCGCGTCAGGCGCACATACACCGCCATGAAGAAGCAGCCCAGGGTGACGGTGGGCAGGATGAGGTGCTGGGCGATGTCGGCCGCGCGCGCCCAGCCGGAAAGGCCCGCGCCCACGGTTTCCATGCCGAAGGCGGGCAGCCAGCCCAACACCACGGAAAAGAGCAGGATGCCCATCAGCGACAGCCAGAAGAGCGGGGTCGCGTACAGCAGCAGCGCGCCCGTCATCACCGTGCTGTCCACCCAGCGGCGTTTGTTGCGGTAGCGCGCCTGGGCGGCGATCACGCCCAGCAGCACGCCCAGCACGATGGAAAAGAGAAACGCGCAGGACATGAGCAGGAACGTCGCCGGCAGGCGCTCGGCGATCAGGTCCAGCACGGGCACGTGGTTGCGGTAGGAGAAGCCCAGGTCGAGCTGGGCCACGCCCTTGAGGTACAGCAGCAGCTGGGTCAGCAGGGGTTTGTCCAGGCCGAAGGCCACGCGCAATTGCTCGACGTAGGCCGCGTCGCCCGCGCCCGCCTGGCCTGCCAGCACGGCGGCCGGGTCGCCCGGCGCCAGCCGGATCAGGAAAAAGTTGATGATGACCACGCCCAGCACGACCACCAGGGCCTTGCCGATGCGGGAGACGAGAAACGACAGGAACTTCATGCGGGATCCTCCGTGAACGGGCGCATGCAGCCGCCGCGCGGCCGGGGGCAAGGCGCCGCCCGCGCGCGGCGGGCGGCTGGGCTCTCGCTTACTTCTTCTCGATGTAGACGTCGTCGAACGACTCGTTCAGGCCGATGGCCGTCTTGACCAGGCTCTTCACGTTGGAGCGGTACAGGGTCGGGAACTCCATGTCCACCAGGAAGCCGTTGGCCACGTCATTGACCAGGGTTTTCTGGATCTGGGTGTACTGGGCCTGGCGCCTGGCCGGATCGACTTCCGAAGCGGCCGCTTCCCACACCTTGTCCAGTTCGGGGTTGTTGTAGCCCTGCACGTTGGCGAAGGGCGAGCCCTTGACGATGTTGGACGAGACGTACAGGCGCTGTACGCCCAGCGCCGGATCGCCGTACTGGTAGATGAAGTTGGTGGTCAGGTCGAAATCCCAGTTGCCGGTGCGGCTGGCCCAGCCGCCCGCATCGGTGGATTCGAGGTTCACCTTGAAGCCGAGCTGTTCCAGCGCCTGCTTGGTGTACTCGCCCAGGCGGTCCCAGGTGGAGCCGTAGGGGAAGCTCAGCTGGCGGATCGTATAGTCGCCGGGCTGGATGCCGGACTCCTTGATGAGCGCGCGCGCCTTCTTCATGTCGAAGTCCAGCGCAGGCATGTTCTTGTCGTAGAACATCTCGGTCATGACGAAGGGGCCGGTGGAAACCTTGCCCAGGCCGAAGAAGATGTTGTTGACCACCAGCTTGCGGTTGATGGCCGCCATCACCGCCTGGCGCACCTTCACGTTGTCGAAGGGCGGCTTGCGCATGTTGAAAATGAGATACGCCTGGGGCGAGAACATCTCCCAGCCCGCGGTGGTGTATTCCACGTCGGGCAGGGCGCGCAGGCGCTTGATGTCCACGTTGTCCACGTCGCCGCCGCGCAGCACGTCCACGCTGCCGCGTTCGAAGGCCACGGCGCGCGAAGCCGCGTCGGGAATCACGTTGAACACCAGTTCATCCAGATAGGGCTTGCCCGGCTTCCAGTAGTCGGGGTTGCGCACCAGCTTGATGTATTCGCCGCGCTTCCATTCCTTGAACATGAAGGGCCCGGTGCCCACCGGCTTCTGGTTCGCGGGATTGTTCATGTAGTCCGTGCCCGCATAGATGTGCTTGGGCATGATGGGGGCGAAGCCCGGCTCGAACATCAGCATGAAGGCCGGGAAGGGCGTCTTCAGCTTGATGACCACGGTCTTGGGATCGGGTGCGGTCACGGAATCCACGAATTTGTTCAGGATGACCCGGGCGCGCGCATGCGTCTTGGGCAGCATGTCCGACAGCGAGAACACCACGTCGTCCGCGCTGAACGGCTTGCCGTCGTGCCATTTGACGTTGTCCTGCAGATGGAAGGTGTAGGTCAGGCCGTCGGGCGAGGCCTCCCAGCTCTTGGCCAGCCCGGGCTGCGGCTTCAGGTCGGTGGTGTAGGTCAGCAGGCTTTCGTAGATCTTGCCGGCCACGTACTGGGTCGGCCCCTGCTGGTTGATGGCCGTGACGATGACCGGCGGTTCAGGCTGCACGATCAGGTTCAGCGTGCCGCCTTTGGTCTGGGCCAGCGCTTGCGTGGCGGGCAGGGCGGCCGACAGGATCAGGGCGCCGATGCCGAGGGAAAGCCATTTTTTCGATTTCACTGGGAGCCTCCAGGCTGGTTGTGGTCGGAAAGTCGTCTCGCGGAGTTCAGAGGTCGGGAAGCAGGGCGGAGTCTTCGCGCAGCCGCGCCAGGATGCCCAGCAGGTGCGCCCGCATGGCGTGGCCCGCACGTATGGGGTCGCGGGCCAGGATGGCGGCCAGGATGCGCTCGTGCTCGGCGTGGGCCACCGCCCAGACCTGGGCGTTGACGAAGTAATCCTGCATGCGGCTGAATACGGGGCTGGAAAGGCTGAGGTGCCACAGGTGCGCCACGGTCGCGGCCAGCGCGGCATTGCCGCAGGCGGCCGCAATAGCGCTGTGGAAGGCGCGGTCGTGCCGCTCGGGAGCCTCCGTCAGCGACATGGCCCGGTGGGCCTGGGCGATGGCGGCGATCTGCGCGTCCGAACCCGCATGGGCCGCCAGCGCCGCGCATTCGGGCTCGATCAGCATGCGCGCTTCCAGCAGGTCGAACGGCCCGATGTCCACCTGGTCTGGCGGCGCGCCGGCCGGCCGGGGCGAAACGGTATCGCGCGCGGCAGTGACGAACACACCGGCGCGACCCGCACTTCCACGTAGCCTTCGATTTCCAGGGCAATGAGCGCTTCCCGGATGGTGGCCCGGCTTACTTGCAGCTGCTCGGCCAGCTCGCGTTCCGAGGGCAGGCGGCCGCCGCGCGCGAAATCCCCGGCGCGGATGCGGCCGGCGATCTGGTCCGCGATCTGGCGGTACAGGCGGGTGGCGGCGACGGCTTGCAGCATGGGCTTATAGAGCGTTTCGGCCTGGTGGTCAGGCCACGACTATAAGTAGTGTGCAATTGAAAACAAAGAGGAATTTGAGGAATTCCGGGAAACCGATCAGAGGGTTTGCCCGGATATTGCCCTGGTGGTCAGGCCAATTCCGGCTGCGGCGCGCCCTGCGTCGGCGCAAGTCCGGCAAGCCGGGCGGGGGCTCGGCCCCAGGGCACAGGGCCGGAGAGCGGCGGGCGGGGCCCGCGGCGGGGAAAGGGAGAGGACTACTCGCCGGAATCCGGGTCCGGTTCCGGGGCGTCGGTGAATGCGCGCACCAGGCGTGGATGTGCTCGAGTTCGTCCTGCGCGCCGCCGACCCAGGCGGGCGTGGCGAACGGACTGTCGGCGGGAGCGTTGTCCAGGCTGGCCTTCAGGTCGTCGAGCAGCTCCAGGGCCATGGCGGTGGCCTGGGAGTGGCTGCGGGTGCCGAGCGCGATAGCGAGCGCGAGCGCCTGGCGCATGGCCAGCAGGCGGCCGTCCAGTTCGGTTTCCATGGGAAGCATCCTCGATCTTGGGCAAAAACCCATTGTAGGCGGCTGCTGCGGGCCGGGGCGGGGTTTGCGCAAGATCAATACGGGCCGCCGTGCGCGCGCAAATAATTCACGCTATGCAAGCCGCCCTATGCTCTTCGCCCGCCGCGCCCGCGGCCGAACCCGCCCATCCGTTTTTTCCGCCGCAGTTGCTCGAGCGCCTGGACAAGAACGGGCCGCGCTACACCTCCTATCCCACCGCCGACCGCTATCACGAGGGCTTCGGGCCCGCGCAGTACCGGCGCGCGCTGGAAAAGCGGCGCGAATCCGGCACCGCCGACCCCTTGTCGCTGTACGTGCACATCCCGTTCTGCGAATCGGTCTGTTATTACTGCGCCTGTAACAAGGTTGTGACGCGCCATCACGACCGGGCCGTGCGCTACCTGGATGCGCTGTCCCGGGAAATCGCGCTGCACGTCGAGTGCCTGGGAACGGGCACGCCGGTTTCACAGCTTCATTTCGGCGGCGGCACGCCGACGTTCCTGTCCGACGAAGAGCTCACCCGCCTCATGGGCGGACTGCGCGCCGCCTTCCGCTTCGAGCCGGACGCGGAAATCTCCATCGAGGTCGATCCCCGCACGGCGACGCCGCAGCGGCTGGCGCACCTGCGCCGGCTGGGATTCAACCGGCTGAGCTTCGGCGTGCAGGATTTCGACGAGGCGGTGCAGGCGGCGGTGCACCGGATCCAGTCCTTCGAGGACGTGAGCGCGCTCGTGCGCAGCGCCCGCGAGCTGGACTATGCGTCTGTCAACGTGGATCTCATCTACGGCCTGCCCTTGCAGACCGCGGGGTCTTTCGCGCGCACCATCGCCCAGGTATGCGAACTGCGGCCCGACCGGATCGCCTTGTATGCCTATGCGCACCTGCCCGAGCGCTTCAAGCCCCAGCGCCGCATCAATGTGTGCGACCTGCCCGGCCGCGCGACCCGCGTGGGTCTGCTGAGCGCCGCTATCGAAGGCTTCCTGAAAGAGGGCTATACGTACATCGGCATGGATCATTTTGCGCTGGCCACCGACGCGCTCGCCATCGCCAGGCAGCGCGGCGAGCTGCACCGCAATTTCCAGGGCTACAGCACGCAGCCCGACCGCGACCTGGTCGCGCTCGGCGTCTCGGCCATCGGCCGCATCGGCGACACCTACAGCCAGAACGACAAGACCCTGGACGGCTATTACGCCGCCATCGAGTCCGGCCGGTACGCCACCGTGCGCGGCCTGGAGCTCAATCCGGACGATCTCGTGCGCCGCGAGGTCATCATGGAGATCATGTGCCAGGGCAGGGTGGAGTTTGCCGACATCGAGGCGCGGCACGGGCTGCGTTTCGGCGACTACTTCGGGCCGGAGCTCTCGCAGCTCGCCCGGCTCGCCGAACTGGGCCTGGTGAACCTGCGCGCCACGGGCGTGCAGGTGACGGGGCTGGGCTGGTATTTCGTGCGCGCCGTCGCCATGGCCTTCGACGGCTATCTGCGCGCCGCCGGAAGCGGCGCCAGCTACTCGCGCATCATCTGAGGCGCGCGGCGCGCCTCATTGCGAGAATTTCTCGCGCAGGTAGAGCGCGAGCGACAGGTCATCCGAGAGCTGCAGCTTGCGCATCGCGCGCCGCTTGTGCGTGCTCACGGTTTTCTTGCTGCGCATCAGCCGCGCGGCGATCTGCGTCACCGAAAGCCCCTGGCTGATGTGGCGCAGGATTTCGACCTCGGAAGCGGTGAGGCGGTCGTGCGGGTGGGTGGGCAGGACAGCGCGGACCTTGCCGTCCTGCACCGTGAGAAAGCTGTCCTTGCCCGCCACCACGCCCCGGATCATTTCGGGCAGCAGCGCCAGGCCCCACTGCTTGGCCAGATAGCCGTTGGCGCCGGCGCGGAACGCCGCGTACTGCGTTTCCTGGCGATTGCCCGCCGAAAACGTGATGATGGCCATGGCCGGGTGGTAGCGCCGCAGCCGGCGCAGGTAATTCACGCCGTCCCAGGGCTCCAGCGGCAGGTAGAAGTCGACCAGCGCGACGTCGCAGGGCGCGGCCGCCAGCTTGTCGAGCAGGCCGCGGGCGGAAGTCTCGCGGTGGATGACGCGAAAGCCGGGCCGGCTTTCCAGGTAGGCGTCCACGCCCAGCGCCACGACCGGGTGGTCGTCCAGTATGGCCACCTTGATGAAGGGCGGCGGGCGCGACAGCAGCAGGTGCCGGCGGGCGCCGGGGAGCTCCGTGTGCGAATCCGGGGGACGGTCGCCTCCGGCGGGGGCGGTGGGAAAGGGGACGCTGATGCAGCTCTCATCGGTACTCCGCAATTCATGAAGAACACGCCCCGCGGCCGACCCTGGCGAGCCGGCCGCGGGCGGCGACGATCAGTCCGAGACTTGGCGAGGGGAGATTACGTTTTCAAGGCCCGACGTGGCCGCGAAACGGCTCAATATCGGACCGATTCATTGCGGGCGGGGCGCCGTTTGGCGGGGAAGGGGAAGCCGGAGGGGGCAGACGGGCCGGGCGGATCGCCTGTGGCGCATTTGCCACGGATTGCGCGCAGTTGGTGCTACAATCGGTCATGTTATCGACCGTCCATTGCGCGGCAGGCGTCCGCCCACAGGTTCAAGGCATCATGTTTCTCCCGCTGGCACGAACTACGACCCGGAACTTTCGCCCCATGTCGCGTTAAGTTTTCGTGCGTCGGGTTTCACCGTGCCAGGTCGGCGGTAAGACTCAGCAAGTTTCCAGACGAACGCGGCTCAAGCCGCGTTTTTCGTTTTTGTTCGCGTATTTTCAGTTCCCAGAAACCCAGGAAGCATTCCGATGGTACAGATCACATTGCCCGATGGTTCGCAGCGCCAGTATCCCGGACCGGTCACGGTCGCCGAAGTGGCGCAGTCGATCGGCGCCGGGCTGGCCAAGGCCGCCCTGGGCGGCCGCGTCGCCTTCGAGGGCTCGGCCCCCAAGCTGGTCGACACGAGCTACCGCATCGAGGGCGACGCCAGCCTGGCCATCGTCACCGCCAAGGACGCCGACGGGCTCGACATGATCCGTCACTCCACCGCGCACCTGCTTGCCTACGCGGTCAAGGAACTGTTTCCCGACGCCCAGGTCACCATCGGCCCGGTCATCGACAACGGCTTCTACTACGACTTTTCGTATAAGCGTCCCTTCACGCCCGAGGACCTGGCCGCCATCGAGAAAAAGATGGCCGAGCTGGCGCGCAAAGACGAAGCCGTCACGCGCGAGGAGTGGTCGCGCGATGATGCGGTGGCGTTCTTCAAGAGCATCGGCGAAGACTATAAGGCCGAGATCATCGCCTCGATTCCGTCGAACGAAACGCTGAGCCTGTACCGCGAGGGCAATTTCGTCGACCTGTGCCGCGGCCCGCACGTGCCCTCCACGGGCAAGCTGAAAGTTTTCAAGCTGATGAAGGTGGCCGGCGCCTACTGGCGCGGCGACAGCAAGAACGAGATGCTCCAGCGCATCTACGGCACGGCCTGGGCCACCAGGGAAGAGCAGGACGCCTACCTGCACATGCTCGAGGAAGCCGAGCGGCGCGACCACCGCAAGATCGGCCGCGAACTCGATCTATTCCATTTCCAGGACGAGGCGCCGGGCCTCATTTTCTGGCACCCGAAGGGCTGGGCCCTGTGGCAGCAGGTCGAGCAGTACATGCGTGCCGTGTACCGCGACAACGGCTACCAGGAAGTGAAGGCGCCGCAGATCCTGGACATTTCCCTCTGGAAGAAGACGGGGCATTGGGACAACTACCGTGAAAACATGTTCACGACCGAGTCCGAGAACCGCGTCTATGGCCTGAAACCCATGAACTGCCCCGGCCACGTGCAGATCTTCAACGCCGGGCTGCATTCGTACCGCGAACTGCCCCTGCGCTACGGCGAATTCGGCCAGTGCCACCGCAACGAGCCCTCGGGCTCGCTGCACGGCATGATGCGGGTGCGCGGCTTCACGCAGGACGACGGCCACATTTTCTGTACCGAAGACCAGCTCCAGGACGAATGCGCCGATTTCACGGCGCTGCTGCAGAAGGTCTACCGCGACTTCGGCTTTACCGAAGTGCTGTACAAGGTGGCCACGCGTCCCGAAAAGCGCATCGGCTCGGACGAAGTCTGGGACAAGGCCGAAACGGCGCTCATGGAAAGCCTGCGCCGCACGGGCTGCGAATTCGAGATCTCGCCGGGCGAGGGGGCGTTCTATGGCCCCAAGATCGAATACACGCTCAAGGACGCCATCGGCCGGCACTGGCAGTGCGGCACGATCCAGGTCGATTTCTCCATGCCCGTGCGCCTGGGCGCCGAGTACGTCGACCAGAACGACCAGCGCCGCCATCCGGTGATGCTGCATCGCGCCATCCTGGGTTCGCTGGAGCGTTTCATCGGCATGCTGATCGAAAACCACGCCGGCGCCATGCCGCCCTGGCTGGCCCCGGTGCAGGCTGTGGTGTGCTGCATTTCCGAGCCTTCGGCCGATTATGCCGCCCAGATTGCGCAAAGCCTGAAAAAACAAGGCTTTAGGGTCGAGTCCGATTTGCGTGGCGAAAAAATCACCCGTAAAATCCGGGAGCACAGCCTGCAAAAGGTGCCATACATCCTCGTCGTGGGCGACAAGGAAAAGCAAAACGGCACCGTCGCCGTGCGCGGCCTGGGAGGACTGGATCTGGGGGCCATCCCGCTCGACGATTTCGTCGCGCGCCTGTCCGAAGACGTTTCCCTGCGCCGCGACGTGGCCCAACCCCAGGGCAGCGCTGCTTAACATTTCTAGGAGCTTTCAACATCGCCACTGAAAAAGCCAATCGCATCAACGGTGAAATCCGCGTCCCCGAGGTGCGTCTGATAGGTCTGGACGGGGAGCAGCTCGGCATCGTCAAGATCGCCGAGGCGTTTCGTCTATCCGAGCAACACGACGTGGATCTGGTGGAAATCGCGCCCAACGCCGAGCCGCCGGTCTGCCGTCTGATGGACTACGGCAAGTTCAAGTACCAGGAGCAGAAGCGCCAGGCCGAGGCCCGCGCCAAGCAGAAGGTCATCCAGGTCAAGGAAGTCAAGTTCCGTCCCGCCACCGACGAGGGCGACTACCAGGTCAAGCTGCGCAACCTGCGCCGCTTCCTGGAAGAGGGCGACAAGGCCAAGGTGACGCTGCGGTTCCGCGGCCGCGAAATGGCTCACCAGGAACTGGGCATGCGGGTGCTTGAGCGTGTGCGCGACGACCTGGTGGAACTGGCCCAGGTGGAAGCCATGCCGAAGCTCGAAGGCCGTCAAATGGTCATGGTGCTGGCGCCCAAGAAAAAGGCCGTCTCCGGCAAATCCGAGTCGGCCGCCTGACCGGTCCGCTGAACTCGACACGCCCGATCGGCCCGCCATCCCTGCCCGCCGTCCACTTCGTGGGCGGCGGGTTCGCTTATTGGGCGGCACTGCGCTACGATTGTCCCCTGGCTGCCTTCCCGTCTTGGGAAGGTGGCGCACGTTCAGGATGCCGCGATGCATGTTTTGTTCGTTCTGGATCCCTTGCCCCTCCTGAAGGCGTACAAGGATAGCTCCGTCGCCATGATGCGCGCCCTGGCGGCGCGCGGCCACACGCTCAGCGTCGCGATGCAGGGAGATCTCTACATCGACGAGGGCGTGGTCAAGGCCCTCGCCACGCCCATCGAGCTGGTTGCCGGCGCCGACCTGCATGGCCACGACTGGTGGCGCGAATCTCCGGCGCGCGATGCGGCACTGTCGTCTTTCGGCGCGGTGGTCATGCGCAAGGATCCGCCCTTCGACATGGAATACGTGTATTCCACCCACCTGCTCGAGTACGCGCAGGCCCAGGGCGCCAAGGTGTTCAACAGCGGGGCCGCCATCCGCAACCATCCCGAGAAGCTGGCCATCACGGAAATCAGCGAGTTCACCGCGCCCACGCTGGTGACCCGCAACATGGTCCGCCTCAAGGCCTTTCATGAGAAGCATCGCGACGTCATCGTGAAGCCCCTGGACGGCATGGGCGGCACGGGCGTGTTCCGGCTGCAGCCGCAAGACCCCAATCTCAACGCCATCCTGGAGACGCTTACCGACAACGGCGCGCGCACCATCATGGCGCAGCGCTACATTCCCGAGATCGTGCAGGGCGACAAGCGCATCCTGCTGATCGGCGGCGAACCCGTGCCCTATTGCCTGGCCCGCATTCCGCTGGCCGGCGAGACGCGCGGCAACCTGGCCGCCGGCGGTCGCGGCGTGGCGCGCGAGCTGTCGCCGCGCGATCGCCAGATCGCCGTGGCGGTTGCGCCGCGGCTGGCCGAGCGCGGCCTGTTGCTGGTGGGGCTGGACGTCATCGGCGATTACGTCACCGAAGTCAACGTCACCAGTCCCACCTGTTTCGTGGAAATCGCCGAGCAAACCGGCTTCGACGTGGCCGGCATGTTTGCCCAGGCGCTGGAACGGGCGGCGGCCTGAGCCGCCGCGATTCTGCCATGACCACCGGAATCGTCATCGTCGTGCACGCGCCCCTGGGCGCGGCCATGCGCGATTGCGCCAGCCACGTCATGGGCGACCTGGACGGCATGCTGGCCATCCACGACATCCAGCCCGAAGACAAGCCCGACGATCTCGCGCCCGCGGTGCTCAAGGACATACTCGACCAGGACCGCGGAGCTGGCGTGCTGGTGCTCACCGACCTCATCGGCGCCACGCCGGCCAACATCGCCAAGCGAGCCGTAGGCGATGCGCAGGCCCAGGGCGTGCAATGCTGCGTGCTCGCCGGACTCAACACGCCCATGCTGCTGCGGGCGCTCACCTATCGCAACCTCTCCCTGGCCGAAACCCGCGAAAAAGCGCTGGCCGGCGGGGTGCAGGGTTGCTTGCGTGTAGACTGACGGCTGCGGATTTGCCCTATCATGTCGGCGTGATCCTTGTCGCCGAAGGGCGGCGCGTGGTTTCGCTGTTTCCCCGCGGACGAGGCCGCGGCCATAAAAAGATTTCCTATGCCTAATAAAGACATTGTCATCAGCAATAAATTGGGCTTGCACGCGCGGGCGGCGGCAAAACTCACGCAGCTCGCCAGCAAGTTCAGCAGCGAGATCTTCATTTCGCGCGGCGCGCAGCGCGTAAACGCCAAGAGCATCATGGGTGTCATGATGCTGGCCGCGGGCCTGGGCGTCACGGTGAGAATCGAAGCCTCGGGAAGCGACGCCGACCAGGCGCTCGCTGAAATCGAAACCCTGTTTGACAGCAAATTCGGTGAGCAGGAATAGCAAATCCCCTGAAGCGGCCGGCCCGGCGGCAGCCTCTGCCCGGGCCGGCGCGCCTGCGACCCCCAACCGTCAAGGCGACGGGGCTGGCTCGGCCGGCCCCGTCGTTTGTCTTTATGGCAAGGGCGTCGCCAAAGGCTACGCCATCGGCCGCGCCGTGGTCATGGGCGCGGCGGCGCTGGAAGTCGCGCACTACCGCATTTCGCCGGAAGACGTGTCCGCCGAAAGCGAGCGCCTGACCCAGGCCCTCGCCTCGGCCCGGCAGGAGCTGCTGCAGCTGGCCGACACGCTGCCGGCCGACGCGCCGCGCGAATTGGGCGCCATGCTCAACGTCCACAGCCTGCTGCTGGGCGACCCGCTGCTGGCCGAGCAGACGCTGGCGCTCATCGCCGAACGCCACTACAACGCCGAATGGGCGCTGACCACGCAGGGCCAGATACTGGGCCAGCAGTTCGACGCCATGGAAGACGAGTACCTGCGCGAGCGCGGCGCAGACGTGCGCCAAGTGATCGAGCGCGTGCTGCACGTGCTGGCCGGCACCTCGGCCATTCTGCCCGACATGGGCAAGATCGACGGCGACGAGGCGCTGGTCGTGGTGGCGCACGACATCTCGCCGGCCGACATGCTGCGCCTGCGCGGCGGGCGTTTCGCCGCCTTTGTCACCGACCTGGGCGGGCCGACCTCGCACACCGCCATCGTGGCGCGCAGCATGGGCGTGCCCGCCGTGGTGGCCATGGGCAACGTGCGCGAACTGGTGCGCGACGGCGACATGCTCATCGTCGACGGCGCGTCGGGCACCGTGCTCGTCAATCCCTCGGACCGCATTCTGGCCGAATACCGGGGGCGGCAGGCCGCCTATGCCCACGAGCGCGCCGAGCTCAGCCTGCTGCGCGACGAACCATCCATCACGCTGGACGGCATCCACGTGGCGCTGCACGCGAATATCGAGCTGCCCGAAGAGGCGCCGCTCGCGCTGGCCGCCGGCGCCGACGGCATCGGCCTGTTCCGCAGCGAGTTCCTTTTCATGGGGCGGCCCGACCTGCCGGGCGAGCAAGAGCAGTACGAGGCCTACGCTTCCGTCGTGAAGGTGATGGCGGGGCGCCCCGTTACCATCCGCACGCTGGATATCGGCTCGGACAAGACCCTGGACGGCGAGGCCACCGTGGCCACCAATCCGGCTCTCGGCCAGCGCGCCATACGGTATTGCCTGGCGCGCCCCGAGATGTTCGCCACGCAGTTGCGCGCCATTCTGCGGGCCTCGGCGCACGGGCTGGTGCGCCTGCTCATTCCCATGATCGCGCACATGCACGAAGTGGTGGCCGCGCGCGCCGCCCTCGAATCGGCGCGGCGCGAGCTCGACGCCCGGGGGCAGCCCTACGCGGCCCGCATGGACGTGGGCGCCATGGTGGAAGTGCCGGCTATCGCCATCGCCATCGAACCCTTCGCGCAGGCGCTGGATTTTCTTTCCATCGGCACCAACGACCTGATCCAGTACACGCTGGCCATCGACCGCGGCGACCACGACGTGGCGGGGCTGTACGATCCGCTGCACCCGGCGGTGCTGCGGCTGGTGGCCAACACCATCAACGCCGGCGAGCGGGCCGGCAAGCCCGTCGCGGTATGCGGCGAGATGGCGGGCGATGCGCGGATGACGCGGCTGCTGCTCGGGCTGGGCCTGACGGAGTTCTCCATGCACCCGCAGCAACTGCTCGACGTCAAGCGCGAAATCCGGCGCGCGCATTCCAACGCCCTGCGGGTGAAAGTGGCCGCGGCGCTGAACCGCGCGCTGCCCGTGGACCTCGACGAACTCGACTGACGGCGCGCAAGCGGCACGAAAGGCAAAACGCCCGCGGGAATGCCTTCCCGCGGGCGTTTTGCTTGGGGCCGGCGGCCTCCCGGCGCCTCAGGGGCCGGGAAGCGCGGGGGCCTGATCAGCTGTGGTAGGCCGATTCGCCGTGGCTGGTGACGTCCAGGCCCTCGCGTTCCTGGTCTTCGGGCACGCGCAGTCCGCACAGGGCGTTGGCGATCTTGTAGGCGATCCAGGCCACGATGGCCGACCACACGATGGTCAGCAGCACGCCTTCGAGCTGCACCCACACCTGGCCCAGGATCATGCCGGGCTCGGCCAGGCCCGGGCCGCCCAGGGCCTGGGCGTTGAACACGCCGGTCAGCAGGGCGCCTACGATGCCGCCCACGCCGTGCACGCCGAACACGTCCAGCGCATCGTCGGCGCGCAGCAGGCGCTTCAGGCCGTTCACGCCCCACACGCAGATGATGCCGGCGGCGATGCCGATGATGAGCGCGCCCGCCGGGCCCACCAGGCCGGCGGCCGGAGTGATGCCCACCAGGCCGGCCACGGCGCCCGAGGCCGCGCCCAGCATCGAGGGCTTGCCCTTGACGGCCCACTCGGTGAAGAGCCAGGCCAGCACGGCGCCCGCGGTGGCGATCATGGTGTTGAAGAAGGCCAGCGTGGCGCCTTCGTTGGCGGCCAGCGAGGAGCCGGCGTTGAAGCCGAACCAGCCCACCCACAGCAGCATGGCGCCGACGTAAGTCATGGGCAGGTTGTGCGGCTGCATGGCCTCGCGGCCGTAGCCCACGCGCTTGCCCACGACGTAGGCGCCCACCAGGCCGGCGATGCCCGCGTTGATGTGCACCACCGTGCCGCCGGCGAAGTCCAGCGCGCCGCGCGCATTGAGCAGGCCAGGCGCGGTTTCGGACGCGAACCAGACCATGTGCGCGATGGGCACGTAGGCGAAGGTGAACCAGATCGCGGTGAAGACCAGCACGGCGGAGAAGCGCGCGCGCTCGGCGAAGCTGCCCACGACCAGCGCGCAGGTGATGCCCGCGAACGTGGCCTGGAACGAGGCGAACAGCAACTCGGTCAGGCTGTTGGACATGGCGAACTTGCCGTCGGCCGGCGTGAAGATGCCGGAGAAGAAGACGCGCGACAGGCCGCCGAAGAAGGCGTTGCCTTCCGTGAAAGCCAGCGAATAGCCGTAGATGAACCAGAGCACCAGGGCCAGCGCGAACGTGCAGAGCACTTGCAGCAACACCGACAGCACATTCTTGCTGCGCACCAGGCCGCCATAGAACATCGCCAGGCCGGGTACGGCCATCATCAGTACAAGCAGGGTAGAGACGAGCAACCAGGAAATATCTGCTTTATCCATTTTTTCAGGCTCCAATGAGTCTTTATTTATTTACAGCGCTGCTTCGCCGGCCTCGCCTGTGCGGATGCGGATCACTTGTTCGAGCGGGGCGGTAAAAATCTTGCCGTCGCCAATCTTGCCGGTGCGCGCGGCCTGCTCGATGGCTTCGATGACCTGGTCGACCAGATGATCGGGCACCGCGGCTTCGACCCGCAGCTTGGGCAGGAAATCGACGGCATATTCGGCGCCGCGATACAGCTCGGTATGGCCCTTCTGGCGGCCGAATCCCTTGACCTCGGTAACGGTGAGTCCCTGCACACCGATCGCGGACAGGGCCACCCGCACTTCGTCGAGCTTGAAGGGCTTGATGATGGCGATGATGAGTTTCATGGCGTTTCCTCTCGTGGTTGCACGTTGGCTCCGTCATTCAAGCAATATCCGTGCCATGCGGCGGTTCCGCCGCCGTCCGGGGGAAACGCGCCGAAGTTGTGCCGGCAGCCGCTGGTCAGGCACCGCAATGGTGCCAAACCAGGCCGGTCGCATCGCTTCGGTGCAAAACGTGGTGAATTACGGTCTTGCAACCAAACGTACTGTTTTCTTGAGGAATTGTTGCGGTTTCTTGGGGCGTGGCCGCGCGTTTGCGCGGCCCGCGGGAAAGGCGGAGACGCGCCGCCGGCCGGCCCG
>NZ_LHSJ01000340.1:0-3852 GCF_001270295.1 Achromobacter sp. DMS1
CTTCCGCGCGCGCCGCCGCGCGCGCCGCCTCCGTCTGCCGCATGCCGCCTCGTTCCATTCCGAAAGAAAGAGCACATGGTAATCAAATCGCGGCCGCGCGCCGGCCGGCACGCCAATTGCTCCTGGCGGCATGTGCCGCCCAGCCGGGGGCGGACTTTTCCGGCGCCGGCCGTCTCCGAGGAACAGAGCCATGCATCCCATACGCAAAGCCGTTTTTCCTGTCGCGGGGCTGGGCACCCGCTTTCTGCCGGCCACCAAGGCCATGCCCAAGGAAATGCTGCCCATCGTGGACAAGCCCCTCATCCAGTACGCGGTGGAGGAAGCCGTGGCGGCAGGGATGACGGAACTGGTCTTCGTTACGGGCCGCAACAAGCGCGCGATCGAAGACCATTTCGACCGGGTGCCCGAGCTGGAACAGGAGCTGGAGTCCCGGAACAAGACGGCGCTGCTGGAAACCGTGCGCAATGTCATCCCCGCGCACGTGAACTGCGTGTACACCCGCCAGCATGCCGCGCTGGGCCTGGGGCACGCGGTGCTGTGCGCGGCCAGCATCGTGGGCGACGAGTCTTTCGCCGTGCTGCTGGCCGACGACCTCATCGACGCGCCGCGTCCCGTGATAGGAGAAATGGCCAAGCTGGCGCGCGAATTCGGCGGCAGCGTGCTGGCCATACAGCGCGTGCGGCCCGCGCACACCGGCCAGTACGGCATCGTGGCGGGCCGCCCGGCCAGCCGCGGCGTGCTGCGCGTGGAGCAGATCGTGGAGAAGCCCGATCCCGAACACGCGCCCTCGGACATGGCCGTGGTGGGCCGCTACGTGCTGGACCCGGCGATCTTCCGGATGCTGGAGCGCACCGAGCCCGGCAAGGGAGGCGAAATCCAGCTCACCGACGCCATCGCCGTCCTGATGCGCGAGCGCCGCGTGTACGGCTACGAATACGAAGGGGTGCGCTACGACTGCGGCAGCAAGCAGGGGTTCTATCGCGCCACCATGGACATCGGGCGCAAGTATCACCAGCTCGGCGGCGGCGAGCCCGATTGATAATATGTCCCTGGTTTTGTCGGCCAGTCCGGCGCGCCGGACGGCCATCCGGAGGCCGCGGCTCCTCCCGCTGGACGAGGCGCGGTATTACAATGTTTGGCTCATGGCACCGCACCTTTCCGGGGGACGCGCCTCGCGCGGCCAATAACGGGCGGGCGGCGCCATGTCGAGCAGGCGCTTTCCGTTGCAAGCATGGGCGCGTCCGCTTTGCCGCCTTCTTCATGCGCCCAGGCGCCGGGCGGCCAAGCGAACGCGTCCGCGCGCGGCCATGCCGCGCAGGCGCCCGCCGAAAAGAACGACGACCACTCTTCGACAACATCTACGGCCTATGCCGCATAGCATGTCCGGGCGCGCGCCCCGCGCCGGCCGGGCGGATTCAAGGATCATGTCTCTTACTCCGAAGATTATCTATACCTTTACCGACGAAGCTCCGGCGCTGGCGACCCGTTCTCTGCTGCCCATCGTCCAGACCTTCGCCAAATCCGCCGGCATCACGGTGGAAACCCGCGACATCTCGCTGGCAGGCCGTATCCTCGCCGTCTTCCCCGACTACCTCGACGAACAGCAGAAGCAGGGCGACGCCCTGGCCGAGCTGGGCGCCCTGTGCCTGAAGCCGGAAGCCAACATCATCAAGCTGCCCAACATCAGCGCCTCCATGCCGCAGCTCAAGGCCGCGATCAAGGAACTGCAGGAACAGGGCTACAAGGTGCCCGACTACCCGGACGCCCCCGCCAACGACACCGAGCGCGACATCAAGGCGCGCTACGACAAGGTCAAGGGCAGCGCCGTGAACCCCGTGCTGCGCGAAGGCAACTCCGACCGCCGCGCCCCGCTGTCGGTCAAGAACTACGCCCGCAAGCACCCGCACAAGATGGGCAAGTGGACGGCCGACTCCAAGGCCCACGTGGCCCACATGGATAGCGGCGACTTCTACGGCACGGAAAAATCCACCCTCATCGAAGAAGCCGGCGACGTCAAGATCGAGCTGGTCGCCGCCGACGGCGCCGTCACCGTGCTCAAGGAAAAAACCCCCGTCAAGGCCGGCGAGATCATCGACGCCGCCGTGATGTCGGCCGCCCAGCTGAAGCAGTTCCTGCAGGCCCAGATCGACGACGCGCGCGCCCAGGGCGTGCTGTTCTCGGTGCACCTGAAGGCCACCATGATGAAGGTGTCCGACCCCGTCATCTTCGGCCATGTGGTTTCGGTGTTCTACAAGGACGCGCTGGCCAAGCACGCCGACGCCCTCGCGCAGGCGGGCTTCGATCCCAACAACGGCATCGGCGACCTGTACGCCAAGATCTCGTCGCTGCCGGCCGAACAGCAGGCCGCCATCACCGCCGACATCGACGCGCTCTACAAGACGCAGCCGGCGCTGGCCATGGTGAATTCCGACCGCGGCATCACCAACCTGCACGTGCCCAGCGACGTCATCGTCGACGCCTCCATGCCCGCCATGATCCGCGACTCGGGCAAGATGTGGAACGCCCAGGGCGAGCTGCAGGACGCCAAGGCCGTGATTCCCGACCGCTGCTATGCCGGCGTCTACCAGGCCGTCATCGAAGACTGCAAGCGCAACGGCGCCTACGACCCGGTCACCATGGGCAGCGTGCCCAACGTGGGCCTGATGGCCCAGGCCGCCGAGGAATACGGCTCGCATAACAAGACCTTCGTCATCCCGTCCGACGGCACGGTGCGCGTCACCGACGCCGCCGGCAAGGTGCTGCTCGAGCATGCCGTGCAGGCCGGCGACCTCTGGCGCATGTGCCAGACCAAGGACGCCGCCATCCAGGACTGGGTGAAGCTGGCCGTGACCCGCGCCCGCGCCACCAAGACCCCGGCCGTGTTCTGGCTCGACGAAAACCGCGCCCACGACGCCCAGGTCATCGCCAAGGTCAAGCGCTACCTCAAGGACCACGACACCAGCGGCCTGGACCTGCGCATCCTGGATCCGGTCGAGGCCACCAAGTTCTCGGTCAAGCGCATCCGCGCCGGCCAGGACACCATTTCCGTCACCGGCAACGTGCTGCGCGACTACCTGACCGACCTGTTCCCCATCATGGAACTGGGCACCAGCGCCAAGATGCTGTCCATCGTGCCGCTGATGGCCGGCGGTCAGCTCTTCGAAACCGGCGCGGGCGGCTCGGCGCCCAAGCACGTGCAGCAATTCCTCGAAGAAGGCTTCCTGCGCTGGGATTCGCTGGGCGAGTTCATGGCCCTGGCCGAATCGCTGGACCACCTCGGCAAGACCTGCAAGAACGGTCGCGCCGAAGTGCTGGCCAGGACGCTGGACCAGGCCACTTCCAAGTTCCTGGACGAGAACAAGTCGCCGGAGCGCAAGGTGGGCGGGCTGGACAACCGCGGCAGCCACTTCTACCTGGCAATGTACTGGGCCCAGGCCCTGGCCGCCCAGACCGAAGACCGCGAACTGGCCGCCCTCTTCGCCCCGGTTGCGACCGCGCTCTCCGAGAACGAAACCCGCATCCTCGACGAGCTCAAGGCCGCCCAGGGCAAGCCGCAGGATATCGGCGGCTACTACCGCCCCAACGAGGCGCTCGCCAGCAAGGCCATGCGCCCGAGCCCCACGCTGAACCAGGCCCTGGCCTCCATCGGCTGACCCCCTGCCCCGGCTGTCCGCCTCGCGCGGACAGCGCCGGGGCAAGAGAAACCGGCTGTCTTTCGGGGCAGCCGGTTTTCTTTTTGGCGCGCGCCTGCCCACACCCCGGGCTGGCCGGAATTACCCCCCGCACAGGCGTTGCCGCAGCGCGGCGTCCGCCTCCAGGCGCCACACGGCGCGCCTGCCTTGGGCGTAGACG
>NZ_LHSJ01000341.1:0-3832 GCF_001270295.1 Achromobacter sp. DMS1
CATGGATCGGGCTCCTACGCGGATTGAATGGGTTACGGGCGTGCCGGGCGGCCATGCCGGCCGGGTCCAGACGCGCGTATCCGGGCGCGCGCGGGCGCCACAGGCGGGCCGTGTCGCGGAGCGTGTTCTGGAATCGGTCGGGGAGACAGGCGGCGGGCGGCGCACGGCTGTGTGCGCCGCCCGTCCTGGCGAAGCAAGTTGCATGCCATGGGGTTCGAGGCCGCCAGCCGCACAAACCCCAGGGCCGGGCGCGATTATAGGCACCTTGAGGAAGATTGTCGGCACCAGCCTGGTGCGCCGCGCTCACGGCATGGACGCCCGCCGCGGCGCGGCTGCCGGCCGGGCGCATAATGCCGGTGTCGGGTCCGCCAGTGTGGGGCGGACCGTGGAAAGGAGACAGGCAATGCGGTTGTTGTTCTTGGGCGCCGGGGGCACCGGCGGGTATTTCGGCGGGCGCGCGGCCCAGGCCGGGGCGGACGTGACCTTCCTGGTGCGCGAGCCGCGCGCGGCCCGGCTGCGCGAGCAGGGACTGCGCATCCGCAGCCCGCTGGGCGACGCCACGCTGCGCCCCGGCATCGTCACCCGCGATACGCTGTCGGGCAGCTACGACGTCGTGGTGCTGAGCTGCAAGGCCTACGACCTCGCCAGCGCCATCGAGGCCATCCGCCCGGCCGTGGGCCCGGAGACCGTGGTGCTGCCCATCATGAACGGCGTGCTGCAGTACGACGTGCTGGACCGCGAGTTCGAGCCCCACCGCGTGCTGGGCGGGCTCTGCCAGATCAACGCCACACTGGGCGCCGACGGCGAGGTGCTGCACCTGGGCAAGCACGCCAACATCGTATTCGGCGAGCGCGCCGGGCCGGCGCGCAGCCCGCGCTGCGTGGCGCTGGAGCAGGCCCTGGCCGGCGGCGAATACACCAGCCGGCTCAGCGAGAACATCTACCAGGACATCTGGGAAAAATACGTGTTCCTCACCACGCTGGCGGCGGGCACCTGCCTGATGCGCGGCACGGTGGGGCAGATCGCTTCCACCCAGGACGGCGTGGCGGTGCTGCGCGCGATGCTGCAGGAATGCCAGTCGGTGGCGGCGGCCAGCGGCCATGCCGTGCGCCCGGAAGCCGACGCTTCGGCGCTGCGCATCTTCACCGACCGCAGCCAGCCCATGACGGCCTCCATGTTCCGCGACCTGGGCCAGGGCCTGCCGGTGGAGGCCGACCACATCGTGGGCGACATGGTGCGCCGGGCCGGCACGCTGGGCGTGGACGCGACCTACCTGCGCGTGGCCTACGCGCACCTGCAGGTGTACCAGGCGCAGCGGGCCGCCGGCTGAACCGCGGCATTGATGCATTTCATGCAAAAAACTAATCAGGCTTCCGGGGTTTTTCGATCGGTTTCCGGCGAATAGTATGGGTGGGGAACGGTTCGCGCCGGGCGGCGCGGACCCGGTCATTCCAGGATCATTCCTTTTGGGAGCAACACCATGAAAATCGCTTTGATCGGCATTACCGGGCGCGTCGGCTCGCGCGTGGCGGACGAACTGCTGCGGCGCGGCCACGCCGTGACCGGCATCGCGCGCAACCGCGGCGAGGTGCCGCCGCAGCCCGGGCTGACCGTGCAGCTCGGCGACGCCACCGATCCCCAGGGGCTGACGCCCCTGCTCAAGGGCCACGACGCGGTCGTCAGCGCGACGCGCTTCGTGTCCACCGATGCCAAGCCCCTGCTGGCCGCCGTCAAGGACGCGGGCGTGCCGCGTTTGCTGGTGGTGGGCGGGGCCGGCAGCCTGCTGGTGGGGCCGGACCGGATGCTCATCGACACGCCCGACTTTCCCGACGCCTATAAGCCCGAGGCGCGCGCCGGCGTCGTGTTCCTGGATACGCTGCGCAAGGAAGACGTGCTGGACTGGACCTTTCTCTCGCCCTCCGCGCTGTTCGAGCCGGGCGAGCGCACGGGCAAGTTCCGCCTGGGCGGCGACGAGCTGCTGGTCGACGAGCACGGCAAGAGCTGGATCTCCATGGAAGACTACGCCATCGCGCTGGCCGACGAGATCGAGACGCCGCGCCATTCGCGGGCGCGATTCACCGTGGGCTACTAGGATCGGCAGGCATCGGGGACCCGCGGGGCCGGAAGGCCGGGTTTGTTTGTAAACTGGCAGGCCCCCGTCCGGCGTCCCCGGCGGCCCTTTCTTCCGAGTCCCCGTATGTCTATGAAGCTGAAATCACTGGCTTTCTGCGCGCTGCTGGCCCTCTGCGGCATGGCGGCCCTGCCTGCCCATGCGGACGAGCCGTCCCCGTCCTCGAACAAGGACATCGTGCTGGCGTTTTTTCGCATGATGTTCCAGGACCGCGACATCGAAGAAGCGGTGCGCCGCTACGTGGGCCCGCGCTACGTGCAGCACAACCCCTATATGGGCGACGGCGCCGAGCCGCTGGTGGATTTCTTTCCGCGCTATTTCGAGCAGCACCCGCAGGCCAGCGTGGAGATCAAGCGGGTCGTCGCCGAGGGCGACCTGGTAGTTATCCACAACCTGTGGAAAGATTCGCCCGAAGACCGCGGCCAGGCGATCGTCGACATCTTTCGTGTGGAAAACGGCAAGATCGCCGAACACTGGGACGTAAGCCAGGAAATCCCCGAAAATCCCGCCAACAAGAACACCATGTTCTGACAGGGGCCTCGGCCGGGGGGCGCCACGCTCCCGCCCGCCAAGGCGCTTCGCACGCGGAAACACCGACATGACGACAGCCTCTTCCGCCCAGCCCGTCGCGCTCGAGCGCGCTTACCTGCTGCTCAACCACGGTCCCACGGTGCTGGTCAGCACCGCGCACGGCGAAGAGCGCAACGTCATGGCCGCCGCCTGGGCCATGCCGCTGGATTTCAGCCCGCCCAAGATGCTGGTGGTGGTGGACAAGAGCACCTACACGCGCGAACTCATCGAGCGTTCGGGCGAATTCGCGCTGTGCATACCCACCCGCGACCAGGCGCGGGCCACCTACGTGGCGGGCTCGGAAACCGGGCGCGGGACGGACAAGTTCGCGGCCTGCGGCTTCGCCACCTTCGCCGCCAGCCGCATCGGCGCCCCGCTTATCGAGGGCTGCCTGGGCTGGCTCGAATGCAAGGTGGTGCCCGAGCCGCACAACCAGCAGGTCTATGACCTGTTCATCGGCGAGGTCGTGGCCGCCTGGGCCGCCCCCGACGCCTTCTCCGGCAACCGCTGGCACTTTCCGCAAGCCGGTCGCCGTTCCATCCATTACCTGGCCGGCGGTTCGTTCTTCGCCACCGGCGAGGGCTTTTCCGTGGCCGAGCCGCAGTAGCCATGCGCACGGTCTACCTGGCGGGTTTCGACGTGTTCCGGGCCGACGCCGTGGCCCACGGCGAGCGGCTGCGCGCGCTGGCGGCGCGCCATGGCTTCGAGGGCCTGTATCCGCTGGACAATACCGCGCCCGCGGGCCTGTCCGGCCCCGAGCTGGCCCGATGGATCTACCGCGCCAATGTGGCGCTCATCGAGCGCGCCGACCTTGTCATGGCCAACCTCAACCCGTTCCGCGGAGCGGAGCCCGACTCCGGCACGGCGTTCGAGGTGGGCTACGCCGTCGCCCTGGGCAAGCCCGTGTGGGGCTATACCCGGCAGGCGGGCACGCTCATCGAGCAGACGCGCGCCGTCCCCGCTCCGGTAGATCCGGCGGCCGGTTCGCCGGCGCGCCACGTGGACGCGCAGGGCTACACGGTGGAGGATTTCGGGCTGAACCTGAACCTGATGCTGGCGTGCTCCGCCCGCATCGTGGTGGGCGGCCCGGACGACTGCCTGGCCCGCATGGCCGAGGCGGGCTGAGGCCGG
>NZ_LHSJ01000342.1:0-3819 GCF_001270295.1 Achromobacter sp. DMS1
CGCTGCCGCGCGGCCAGCGGCATGCCCGGCAGGTGCTCATGCCGCTGGGCTGTGTGCAGCCCGCCATGATGCCGGCCATCGACGCCGCGACCGTGCGCGTGCTGGATGCCGTGGGTATCGGCGCGCGGCTCGTGCCGGGCGCGGGTTGCTGCGGCGCGGTCAGCTTCCATCTCGACGCGCAGGGTGCGGCCCTGGATCAGATGCGGGCCAATATCGATGCCTGGTGGCCGCTGGTGCAGGATGGCAAGATCGAGGCCATCGTTATGAACGCCTCGGGCTGCGGCGCCATGGTCAAGGAGTATGCGCATCACCTGCGCGGCGATCCGGCCTACGCCGAGCGCGCGGCGCGCATCGTGGCGCTGGTGAAAGACGTGGCGGAAATCGTGGCGCCGCACGCGCAGGCCCTGCGCGAGAAGCTGCCGCAAGGCACGCGCGCGGCGTTCCACCCGCCTTGCACGCTGCAGCATTGGCAGGGGCTGCGGCCGCTGGCCGAACAATTGCTCGCGGACCTGGGCTTCGAATTGCAGCCCTTCGCCGACCGGCACCTGTGCTGCGGCTCCGCGGGCGCGTACTCGGTGCTGAACCCGGGCATATCCACCGAGCTGCGCGACCGCAAGCTGGATGCGATCGCGGCCTGCGCTCCCGATGTGATCCTCTCGTCCAACATGGGCTGCATCGGCCACCTGCAAAGCGGCACCGACACGACGGTTCGCCACTGGGTGGAAGTGGTGGACGAGCAACTGCGGCGCGCCTGAGGCGACGCGCCTGAGGCGGGCCGCCGTGCCGGGCGGGAAGGCGAGGGGCCTTCCCGCGCCAGCTCATTCCACCGCTTTCACCATGTCTTCGAGCACTTTCTTGGCGTCGCCGAACACCATCATCGTGCGGTCCATGTAGAAGAGCTCGTTGTCCAGGCCGGCATAGCCCGAGGCCATGGAGCGCTTGTTCACGATGATGTTGCGCGCCTTGTAGGCTTCGAGAATGGGCATGCCGGCGATGGGGGAGTTGGGGTCGTTCTTGGCCGCCGGGTTGACCACGTCGTTGGCGCCCAGCACCAGCACCACGTCGGTCTGCCCGAACTCCCCGTTGATGTCTTCCATCTCGTAGACCTGGTCATACGGAACCTCTGCCTCGGCCAGCAGCACGTTCATGTGGCCGGGCATGCGGCCGGCCACCGGGTGGATGGCGTATTTCACGGTGACGCCATGCTCGGTGAGCTTCTCGGCCAGTTCCTTCAGCGCGTGCTGCGCGCGCGCCACGGCCAGGCCGTAGCCGGGCACGATGGTCACGGTTTCGGCATTGGTGAGCAGGAAGGCGGCGTCGTCCGGGCTGCCCGACTTGACGCTGCGCTGCTGCGCCGCTGCGCCCTGGGAGCCGGCGGCGGCCGGCCCGCCGAACCCGCCCAGGATCACGTTGAAAAACGAGCGGTTCATCGCCTTGCACATGATGTAGGACAGGATGGCGCCCGAGGATCCCACCAGCGAGCCCGCGATGATGAGCATGGGGTTGTCCAGCGAGAAGCCGATGCCGGCGGCGGCCCACCCCGAGTAGCTGTTGAGCATGGACACCACCACCGGCATGTCGGCCCCGCCGATGGGAATGATGATGAGCACGCCCAGCACGAAGGCGATCGCCGCCATGAGAACGAAGGGCGTCCATTGCTGCGTGGCCATGAACCAGAAGCCGCAGGCCAGCATCAGCAGCGCCAGGGCGAGATTCAGCAGGTGCTGGCCCGGGAACACCACCGGCGCGCCCTGGAACAGCCGGAACTTGTACTTGCCCGACAGCTTGCCGAAGGCGATGACCGAGCCGGAGAATGTGATGGCCCCCACGAAAGTGCCCACAAAGAGCTCGAAGCGGTTGCCCACGGGTATGGGAGCCCCCGGTACGGCGATGCCGAAGGCCTGGGGCTCGGCCACCACGGCCACGGCGATGGCCACCGCCGCCAGGCCGATCATGCTGTGCATGAAGGCCACCAGTTCGGGCATCTTGGTCATTTCGACCCGCTTGGCCATGAGCGTGCCGATGGAGCCGCCCACCAGCAGCCCCAGCACCACCCAGCCCAGGCCGATGGCGGCGGAGCCGCGCGCGAGGCTGACGATGAGCGCCGCGGTCGTGAGCACGGCTATCGCCATGCCCGCCATGCCGAACGCATTGCCCATGCGCGAAGTGGTGGGGTGAGACAGCCCCTTGAGGGCCTGGATGAAGCAGACCGAGGCGACCAGATAGAGCAGGGTGACAAGGTTCAGGGAGATCATTTGGCTCCCTCCTTGGCGGGCTTCCTGTCTTTCTTCTTGAACATCTCGAGCATGCGCCGCGTGACGAGAAAGCCGCCGAACACGTTGACGGCGGCCAGCGCCACCGCCAGCACGCCCATGCCGCGCGCGAGCCCGCCCTCGGTAAGCGCCGCGGCCAGCATGGCGCCCACGATGATGATGGCGGAAATGGCGTTGGTGACCGCCATGAGCGGCGTGTGCAGGGCGGGCGTGACGTTCCAGACGACGTGGTAGCCCACGTACACGGCCAGCACGAAGATGATGAGATTCGTCAGGGTGGGGTTGATGGCTTCCATCTTCAGCTCCCGCGGGTGACGCGGCCGCCTTCGCAAACGAGGCAGGCCGCCACGATTTCGTCTTCGCGCCGGATGGCCGGCGCGCCTTCGGCATTGATGATCAGCTTGAGGAAATCCTGCACGTTGCGGGCATAGAGCGCCGAGGCGTCGGTGGCGACCAGGCCGGGCAGGTTGGTGAGCCCGACCAGCGTGACTCCGTGCTTTTCCACCACTTTTCCTTTCTCGGACAGAGGGCAGTTGCCGCCGCGTTCCACGGCCAGGTCGACCAGCACGGAGCCGGGCTTCATGGCGGCGACCGTCTCGGCCGGCACCAGGGTCGGCGCGGGACGGCCGGGGATGAGCGCGGTGGCGATGACGATGTCGGCCTGGCGACAGCGCTCCGACACGAGCGCGGCCTGGCGCGCCATCCAGGCCGGAGGCATGGGGCGGGCATAGCCGCCCACGCCTTCGGCGATTTCGCGCTCTTCGTCGGTTTCATAGGGCACGTCGATGAACTTCGCGCCCAGCGACTCGACCTGCTCGCGCGCGGCGGGGCGCACGTCCGAGGCTTCGACCACCGCGCCCAGGCGCTTGGCCGTGGCGATGGCCTGCAGGCCCGCGACGCCGGCGCCCAGCACCACGGCGCGCGCTGCTTTCAGGGTGCCTGCCGCGGTCATCATCATGGGAAAGAGCCGCCCGTAGTAGTGGGCGGCCAGCAGCACGGCCTTGTAGCCGGCCAGGTTGGCCTGCGAAGACAGCACGTCCAGGCTCTGCGCCCGCGTGATGCGCGGCGCCGCTTCGAGCGCGAACGCGGTGAGGCCGGCGTCCGCCATGGCCTGCAGGCCTTCGGCGTCGTAGGGGTCCAGCATGCCCACGAGCAGGGCGCCGGGTTTCATGGCGGACAGCTCGGCCGCCGAGGGCGCGCGCACTTTCAGGACCAGATCCGCGCCCAGGGCCTGCGCCGCGTTTCCGAGCGAGGCGCCGGCGGCCTCGTAGGCTTCGTCGAGATAGCGGGCCGCCGTGCCGGCGCCGCGCTCCACGGTGACTGCGTGGCCCCCCGCCACGTACTTCTTGATGGTTTCCGGTGTAGCTGCGACACGGGTTTCCCCGTCTCGGGTTTCTTTTGGTATCCCGATGTGCATCGACGCCTCTCCTCAGAAGGTTCGGAGCTAGTTATTGCATGGAATGGGCGGCAAGTCCAGGGAGGCGAAAAAAAGCCCCATGGCTTGCGCCATGGGGCTGGGGCGGCCGGCGCTACGGCCCGGCCGTCG
>NZ_LHSJ01000343.1:0-3796 GCF_001270295.1 Achromobacter sp. DMS1
CTTTCCGCCGCGTCCCGCGCGCGGCGCATCCATTTTCAAGCCATGCCACTGTCTGCCCTTTCGCCTGCCCCCGCCCAAGCGGCCCGCGCCCAGCGTCCGACCGTGTTCATCTACACCGAGGAACAGCGCGGCAAGCAACTGGTCGAGTCGCCCGTCATCGGGATGATGTCGGACGCCTCGGGCTCGGACAAGCTCATCGTCATCCAGGACCCGCACTCCGGCATCAAGTTTCTCTACCGCATCGATTTCGAAAGCAGGTTGGGTGTCATGCCGGGAATCTGGCGCAGCCGCTGGCCGCGCCGGTTGTTGCTGGGCAGGCTGCCGATCAGGCCCGCCGTGTACGGATGCTGCGGACGGTCGAGCACGTCGTCGACGCTGCCGTGCTCCACGATGCGGCCGGCATACATCACGGCGACTTCGTCGGCCAGCCCGGCCACCACCGAAAGATCGTGCGTGATCCAGATGAGGCTGGTGCCGTGCCGCTGGGCGAGCTTCTGCACTTCGGAGAGGATCTGCGCCTGGATGGTTACGTCCAGCGCGGTGGTGGGCTCATCGGCGATGATGAGGTCGGGCCGGTGCAGCATGGCGATGGCGATCGCCACGCGCTGGCGCATGCCGCCGGACAGCTGGTGCGGATAGGCGCGCAGCCGCTCCTCGGGGCTGGGAATGCCCATCATGCCCAGCGTGTCGCGCGCGAGTTCGCGCGCCTGCGAGCGGCTCATCTTGCTGTGGGCCAGCACGGTCTCGATCATCTGCACGTCCACGCGCAGGACCGGATTGAGCGTCATCATCGGATCCTGGAAGATCATGGCGATGCGGTTGCCCTGCAGCTTGCGCAGTTCGCGCGCGGGCAGCTTGGCCAGGTCGCGGCCCTGGAACAGCACTTCGCCGCCCACGATGCGGCCGGGCGGGTCCACCAGCCCCATGATGGAAAAGCCGGTGACCGACTTGCCCGATCCGGACTCGCCCACCAGGCCGAGGATCTTGCCGCGCTCCAGGGTGAACGACACGCCGTCCACGGCCGGCAGCACGCCGGCCCGGGTATGGAAATGCGTGCGCAGATCGCGGACCTGCAGCGTGGCCGGTGCGTGCTGCGCGGGAGAGGCCGCGTTCATTTGTGGGTCCTCGGGTTGAGCACGTCGCGCAGGCGGTCGCCTACCAGGTTGATCGCCACGATGGTGACCAGCAGCGTCATGCCGGGGTAGAAGCTGATCCAGTACTCGCCGGAAAGCATGAACTGGAACCCGTTGGAGATGAGCAGGCCGAGCGAGGGCTCGCTGATGGGCACGCCCAGCCCCAGGAAGCTCAGCGTGGCTTCCAGCGTGATGGCGCGCGCGATCTGCAGCGTGCCGATCACGATGAGCGGCGGCAGGCAGTTGGGCAGGATGTGCTTGAGCATGATGCGCCACGTGGGAATGTCCAGGCAGCGCGCCGCCTCCACGTACTCGCGGCGCCGTTCCACCAGCGCCTGGCCGCGCGCCGTGCGCGCGTAATAGGCCCATTCCAGCAGCACCAGCGTGAGCACCACGTTGCCCACGCCCTTGCCCAGGTAGGCCAGGATCATCATCGCCACCAGGATCGACGGAAAAGACAGCAGCAGGTCCACCAGCCGCATGAGCAAGGCGTCCACCTTGCCGCCCGCGTAGGCCGCGAGCAGCCCCAGCAGCGTGCCCACCACTCCGGCGATGAGGGCAGAGCCCACGCCCACCATCAGGCTGATGCGCAGGCCGTACAGAATGCCCGAATACAGGTCGCGGCCCTGGCCGTCCGTGCCCAGCCAGTAGTGGAACGTCTCCATGCCGTTCATGGAGCCCGGCGGCAGGCGCGCGTCCAGGACGTCGATCTGCATCAGGTCGTAGGGATTCTGCGGCGTGATCCACGGCGCCAGCGCCGCCGCCACCACGAGAAGCACCGTCAGCGCCAGGCCCAGCACGGCCGTTTTGGAAGACAGGAATTCCTGCAGGTTGCGGCGCCAGGGCGACTCGCGCCGCAGCGCGGGCGCGGCGGGCGGCAGGGAAAGCGCTGCGCCGTTTTCGGGGGGCGGGCCGGAGTCATGCCGTCGCCTCCAGCCGCACCCGGGGGTCCAGCACCTTGTACAGAATGTCCACGATCAGGTTGAGCGTGACGAACATGAAAACCACCACCATGAGATACGCCACGATGACCGGGCGGTCCAGCGAATTCAGGCTGTCCAGGATCAGCTTGCCCGCGCCCGGCCAGGCGAAAATGCTTTCCGTGATGACGGCGAAGGCGATGGTCGAGCCCAGCTCCAGGCCCAGCACCGTCACCAGGGGGATCATGGTGTTGCGCAGCACGTGCACACAGACCACGCGCCAGGGCGACAGCCCTTTGGCGCGGGCAAAGCGCACGAAGTCCATGGGCAGCACGTCGCGCACGCCGGCCCGCGTCAGGCGGATCACCAGCGAAATCTTGAAGAGCGACAGGTTGAGCGCCGGCAGGATCAGGTGGCGCCAGCCGTCGGCGGTGAGCCAGGACCATTGCAGCCCGAGAAGCTCCACCGTTTGGCCGCGCCCGCTGGCCGGCAGCCAGCCCAGGTGCACGCTGAACGTCATGATGAGCATCAGCGCGATCCAGAACGTGGGCAGCGAAAAGCCCACGATGCTGCCCGCCATGACCAGCTTCGAGAACCGGCTGTCTGGATAGAGCCCCGCCAGCAGGCCCAGCGGCAGCCCGATGACGATGGCCAGCAGCATGGCGGCGATGGCGAGCTCGAACGTGGCCGGCAGGCGCTGGATCACCAGCTCCACCGCCGGGATGTTGTAGACGAAGCTGTTGCCCAGGTTGCCGTGCAGCGCGCCATTGAGAAAGGCCAGGTATTGCCGCCACAGCGGCTGGTCCAGACCCAGCTCGGCGATGATGCGTGCGCGGTCCACCTGGTCCACGTCCTGCCCGATCAGGATGTCCACGGGGTTGCCGATGGCGTGCAGCCCCACGAACACGATGAGCGTCATGAGCAGCACGACCACGGCCGCCTGCCCGATGCGCCGGATCAGCCAGCCCGTCATTGCGCGGTCTCCGCCTGCGGAGCGGGGGCGGGCGTCCATTCGTCGCCGAACACCTCCGGCTCGCTGAACGCCACCATGTTGGCGTAGTGCGCCTCCACGTCCTCGCGGTAGAACAAGGCTGCGATGCCTTGCGCCAGCCGCTTGGCGCCGTCGCTGATGGCGGGTATGTCGCCCGACACCGTGCCGTGCGTGAGCGCCGCGGGGTAGGAGAAGCAGTGCACGCGGTCCAGCCCCGGACAGGCGCCCGGGGTTTTCTCCTGCAGCTCGAACGCCGGCCCCAGGTCGGGAGAATCGTGCAGCTCCTGGTCTTCCTCGCCGGGCCCGGGCGTGTAGCGGTCGCCCCAGGCGCGCACGTGGGGAGCGAGCGCGGCGAACTCCGGCCTGGCGTTCCAGTCGATGCGAAAACCCGTGGAGAAAACCAGGAAATCGAGCACGAAAACGCCCTTGGGCGTCGCCACGCGGATCTCGTCGCCCGACATGGAGACATCCAGGATGCCGCAGCCCAGGTTGAAGCGCGCGTTGGGATGGCGCGAAACGCGCAGCGTGCTGCCGCGCGGCGGCGGCACCTGCTGCACGTTGATGTAATGGCGGATGCGCCATTTCCATTCGTCCGGCAGGCTCAGGTGCCCGTGCGTCAGGCCGGGATTGCCCGCGCCCTTGCCCTTGTTGACGCGGGGAATGTCGGCGCGCCGGATCAGCAGGTCCACGCTGGCCGCGCCGGCTTCCAGGGCGGTGGCCGCGCTGTCCATGGCCGAGGCCCCCGCGCCCAC
>NZ_LHSJ01000344.1:0-3795 GCF_001270295.1 Achromobacter sp. DMS1
CGAAGGCGGCGCGGATGGACTCGGCCTGCTGCGCGTATTCGGCCGCCAGGGCCTGGGTGTCGCCGCTATAGGCGAGCTGGCCGTCGAAGTGCTTGGTGATGAAGCTGGCGGCGCGGCTGGCGATGTTGACGTACTTGCCGATCAGGTCGCTGTTGACGCGGGCGATGAAGTCCTCGGGGTTGAAGTCCAGGTCTTCGACGCGCGAGTTCAGCTTGGCGGCCATGTAGTAGCGCAGCCATTCGGCGTTCATGCCGAGCTCCAGGTAGCGCAGCGGCGAGATGCCGGTGCCGCGGCTCTTGGACATCTTCTCGCCGCTGACGGTGATGAAGCCGTGCACGTTGAGCTGGTCGGGCGTCTTGCGGCCGGCGAACTTGAGCATGGCGGGCCAGAACAGGGCATGGAAGTAGATGATGTCCTTGCCGATGAAGTGCACCTGCTCGGTGTCGCCCCGCGGGTCGAGCAGGGTGTCGAAGTCGATGCCCTGCCTGGCGCAGTACGCCTTCAGCGAAGCCAGGTAGCCCACGGGCGCGTCCAGCCACACATAGAAGTACTTGCCGGGCGCATCGGGAATCTCGATGCCGAAATAGGGCGCGTCGCGGGAGATGTCCCAGTCGCCCAGCTTGGCCTGCCCGTCGTCGGCGCCCAGCCACTCGCGGGTCTTGGCCAGCACTTCGGACTGCAGATGCTTCACGCCGGCCCGGTTGGAGCCCGCCGTCCATTGCTGCAGGAACTCCACGCAGCGCGGGTCGGACAGCTTGAAGAAGAAGTGGTCGGAGGACTTCAGCACCGGCGTGGCGCCCGTGAGCGCCGAATATGGGTTGATGAGATCGGTGGGGGCATAGACCGCGCCGCAGACCTCGCAGGAATCGCCGTACTGGTCCTTGGCGTGGCACTTGGGGCATTCGCCCTTGATGTAGCGGTCGGCCAGGAACATGCCCTTGACCGGGTCGTAGAACTGCTCGATGGAGCGCGTTTCGATCAGGCCCTGCGCCTTGAGGGCGCGGTAGATGTCCTGCGACAGCGCCACGTTCTCGGCCGAGTCGGTCGAGTGCCAGTGGTCGAAGCGGATGTGAAAGCCGTCGAGGTACTGCGGGCGCTCGGCCGCGTAGCGGGCGACCAGCGCCTGCGGCGTGATGCCTTCTTTTTCGGCCTTCAGCATGATGGGCGCGCCATGCGCATCGTCCGCACCCACGAAATGCACCGTGTGCCCGGCCATTCGCATCGAACGAACCCAGATATCGGCCTGGATGTACTCCATGATGTGGCCGATGTGGAAAGATCCGTTGGCGTAGGGCAGGGCGGTGGTGACGAAAAGGGTACGGGACATGGTTGCCGTCTGAGGGTTGAAAAGGGGGGGAGCCGGCCATTTTAGGGCATGGCGCCAACCGGCGCCGCGCCCGCGCCCGGGGAAACCCGGGGCCGGAAAGCAACGAGGCCGGCGCGCGCGAACGCGGCCGGCCTGGCGGATGGGGAAGGCGGCTGGCGCAAGCCGCGGACTGGCCGCGGCGGTGCGGCGCTCAGCGGACTTCGCGCGCCTCGACGTCGATCACGTCGCCGCGGGGCGGCGTGAACGGGGCGGAAGCCGCCTGGAACGGCCCGGAGCGGGCGCCCTGGCGCTGGCTCCAGTAGGCGCGCACGCCGAACGGCTTGCCGCGCACCTTGGCGACCACGTAGAGGATCGCCACGGCGATGGCCGTGGACAGCATGAAGACCAGCGCCATGGCCATGCCGATCAGGCCCAGGACGGCGAATGCGACGGCACGGAAGAAGCGAAAGAGAGTATCGGTCATGGAGGTGGGATGCAAAACGCAGCGAAAGGTTCCCGCGTATCCGCTATCCTTTAGGGCATACCGGCACGCAAAAGCCGCGCTGCCTACGGAACCTTGTTGACATGAGTATAACGATAGAAACCATCCGCGCCGCGCTGCGCGCCGCGCGCGACACCGAAACCGGTCTGGACCTGGCCGCGTCTGTAAAAGATCGTGACATCCAGGTGGAGGGCGCGCGCGTATCGCTGGCGCTGGAACTCGGCTATCCGGCCAGCGCTCAGGACTGCGAGCGCGTGCGCGAGGCGGCGGTTGCCGCGCTGGATGCCGCGGGCGTGCCGGGCGCGCAGGTCGCCGTGCGCTGGAAGGTGGCGGCCCACGCGGTGCAAAAGGGCCTGAAGCCGCTGCCCAACGTGCGCAACATCATTGCAGTGGCCTCGGGCAAGGGCGGCGTGGGCAAGAGCACCACGGCGGTCAACCTGGCGCTGGCGCTGGCTGCCCAGGGCGCGTCCGTGGGCGTGCTCGACGCCGACATCTACGGCCCCAGCGTGCCCACCATGCTGGGCATTTCGGGCCGGCCGAAAGCCTCGACAACAAAAGCATGGAGCCGCTGACCGGACACGGGCTGCAGGCCAATTCCATCGGTTTCCTGATCGACGCCGACGCGCCCGCCATCTGGCGCGGCCCCATGGTCACGCAGGCGCTGGAGCAGCTGCTGCGCCAGACCAACTGGCGCGACCTGGACTACCTCATCGTGGACATGCCGCCCGGCACTGGCGACGTGGCCCTCACGCTGGCGCAGAAGGTGCCCGTGGTGGGCGCGGTCATCGTCACCACGCCTCAAGACGTGGCGCTGCTGGACGCCCGCAAGGGCCTGCGCATGTTCCAGAAGGTGGAAGTGCCCATTCTCGGCGTGGTCGAGAACATGGCCATCCACATCTGCTCGCAGTGCGGGCATGCCGAGCACATTTTCGGCGAGGGCGGCGGACGGCGCATGGCCGAGCAGTATCACGCGCCGTGGCTGGGCAGCCTGCCGCTGACGCTGGCCATCCGCGAGCAGACGGATGCCGGCCGGCCCACCGTGGCTTCCGACCCCGGCAGCGAGGCGGCCGCCCTTTACCGCGGCATCGCCCGCAAGCTGGCCGCCGGCGTCGCCGCGCTTCCCCGCGACATGGCCGGCAAGTTCCCGTCCATCGTCGTGCAGCAGCCGTCCTGACGCATGCGGTGGGCGGCCGGGGCCTTGTTGGCCGGAGTGTGCGTGCTTTCGGGAGAAGCCTGGGCCAAGCGCCCCGAGATCGTGGTCGACCCCGGCGGCGTGCCGCCGGCCGCGCTGCAGTCAATCACCGAGGCGGTTGACGCCATCGCCCGCCTCGCGGAAGACCAGGACGGCGGCGAAATCAACCGCCTGCGGCGCCGCGCGCGCGACGCCACGCTGGCCGCGCTGGCCACGCAAGGGTATTTCTCGCCCACGGTGACGCTCGAGAGCGGCACCGACATCGGCGGCGAAACCTGGGACATCGGCATCGTGCCGGGCAAGCGCACCATGGTCAGCTCGGTCGAGCTCGTCTTCACCGGCCGCATCGCGCGTCCCGAGTACGCCGAGCGGGTGGGCAAGCTGCGCGAGAACTGGCTGCTCAAGCCGGGGCAGCCCTTCATCAACAGCGAGTGGAACAAGGCCAAGTCCACGCTGCTGGACGACGTGTCGTCGCGCGATTTCCTGCTGGCGCGCATGACCTCGTCCTCGGCCCAGGTCCAGGCCGAGGATGCCACCGCGGCCCTGCGCGTGGCCATCGACAGCGGCCCGCTGGTGCACATGGGCGAGCTCAAGACCGACGGCCTGAAGCGCGTGCCGGAAAAGCTGATCCGGCGCTACGTGCGCTACACGCCCGGCTCGGCCTATGAGCAGGATAAGCTCGACCAGTGGCAGCAGGATCTGCAATCCACCGCCTTTTTCCGCGGCGCATTCGTTTCGCTCGAGCAGCCCGCCAACGCCGTCCAGCAGCCCCTGCCTGCGTCCGACCGGGCCCGG
>NZ_LHSJ01000345.1:0-3785 GCF_001270295.1 Achromobacter sp. DMS1
GGCGAGGCGTGCGGCCCGCCGCCGCTACAGGCTGCGGGCGATCACCAGGCGCTGGATATCGCTCGTGCCTTCGTAGATCTGGCACACGCGCACGTCGCGGTAGATGCGCTCCACCGGGAAATCGTTCAGGTAGCCGTATCCGCCCAGGGTCTGGATGGCGGCCGAGCAGACCTTTTCCGCCATCTCGGACGCGTAGAGCTTGGCCATGGATGCCTCGGCCAGGGCCGGCCGGCCCGCCTCGCGCAGCGCCGCCGCGTGCAGCACCATCTGGCGAGCCGCGTGAATCCGGGTGGCCATGTCCGCCAGCCGGAATGCCACGGCCTGGTGCTCGATAATGGGCTTGCCGAACGCCTGTCTTTCGCGCGCATAGTCGCGCGCGCATTCGAAGGCCGCGCGCGCCATGCCCACCGACTGCGCGGCGATGCCGATGCGGCCGCCTTCGAGATTGGATAGCGCGATCCGGTAGCCCTCGCCCTCCGCGCCCAGCCGCCATTCGGCCGGAACCCGCATGTCCTCGAAGGCGATGTGGCAGGTGTCCGACAGATGCTGGCCCAGCTTGTCTTCCACCCGCAGCACGCGGTAGCCCGGGGTGTCGGTGGGCACGATGAAGGCCGACATGCCGCGCTTGCCGGCCGCCGGATCCGTCATGGCGAACACGATGACCGTGTCGCCGTTGCGGCCCGAGGTGATGAACTGCTTGGACCCGTTGATGACGTAGTCGCCGCCGTCGCGCTGCGCCCGCGTGCGCAGGCTGCTGGCGTCCGAGCCCGCCTGCGGCTCGGTAAGGGCGAACGCCCCCAGGTGCTCGCCGCGCGCCAAGGGACGCAGGAAGCGTTCTTTCTGCTCATCGGTGCCGTACTTGAGGATGGGCATGCAGGCCACCGAGTTGTGCACGCTCATGATGGTGGACAGCGCCCCGTTGCCGGCGGCGATTTCCTCCAGCGCCACCGCGTAGGACACGTAACCGCTGTCGTTGCCGTCCCATTGCTCCGGCACCAGCATGCCGAAGAAGCCGAGCCGGGCCATTTCCTCGACCGCGTCGGCCGGAAAATGATGTTCGCGGTCCCAGCGCGCGGATTCGGGCGCCAGGCGCTCCTGGGCGAAACGGCGCGCCATTTCCTGGACGCTCAGTTGTTCTTCGGTCAATAGCATCGGGGTCTCCTGTCTGTATTTATTTATGCGCACGCGCCTTTTGGGCGCATGCGCGACAGCGAGAATACACCGGCGCGGCCCTTCAGCCGCTGGGCGCGTCGCGCTGCGCGCGCTGGCGCGCCGGGCCGACCGCCGCGTGCAGGTTGTACGCGGTGTTGACCAGGCCGATGTGCGAGAAACCCTGGGGAAAATTGCCCACCAGCCTGCGCCGCCCCACGTCGTATTCCTCGGCCAGCAGGCCCAGGTCGTTGCGCAGCGAGAGCAGACGGTCGAACAGCCGCTCGGCGTCGGTCAGGCGCTCCTGCATGGCGTAGGCGTCGGCCAGCCAGAAGCTGCAGGCCAGGAACACGCCCTCTTCGCCCGGCAGGCCGTCGTCGGTATGTTCGCGCGCATAGCGCCGCACCAGCCCGTCGCGCACCAGTTCTTCCTCGACGGCCCGCACCGTGCCCGCCACGCGCGGGTCGGAAGCCGGCAGAAAGCCCACCTGCGGAATGAGCAGCAGGCTGGCGTCCAGCGCGGTCTGGCCGTAGCTCTGTACGAAGCTGCCGCGCCGCGCATCGTAGCCGTAGAGGCAGATGTCCTGCCGGATTTCCTCGCGCAGGCGCCGCCACTCGTCCACCGGGCCGCGCAGCCCGAAGCGCTCGCAAGACTTCACGGCCCGGTCGAACGCCATCCAGCACATCAGCCGCGAATGCGTGAAGGCGCGCTTCTCGCCGCGCACCTCCCAGATGCCGTGGTCCAGCTCGCGCCAGCGCTCGCGCAGCGGATCCAGCAGCACCTTCTGCAGCCGCCAGGCTTCGGCCAGCGGCGCCAGGTCGGCCGCGCGGGCGGCGTAGAGCGTTTCGATCAGCTCGCCGTAGACGTCGAGCTGCGTCTGGCTGGCCGCGCCGTTGCCCAGCCGCACCGGACGGCTGCCTTCGTAGCCCGCCAGCCAGGGAATCTCATGCTCGGGCAGCCAGCGCTCGCCGGCGATGCCGTACATGATCTGCAACTGGCTGGGGTGGCCCGCCACCGCGCGCAGCAGCCACTGCCGCCACGCCTCGGCTTCTTCGCGGTAGCCGCCGTTGAGCAGGGCATACAGGGTCAGGGCCGAGTCGCGCAGCCAGCAATAGCGGTAGTCCCAGTTGCGGCTGCCGCCCAGCGACTCGGGCAAGGAGGTGGTGGGCGCCGCGATGATGCCGCCGGTGGGCTGGAACGTCAGCAGCTTGAGCGTGATGAGCGAGCGCACCACGGCATCGCGCCAGGCTCCGCCGCCATGCCCGTCCCAGCGGCAACGGCGGGCCCATTCCTGCCACCACGAGGTGGTGCGGTCCAGGCTTTCCATCCGGTCGGGCACGAAGCGCGGCGTCTTGTGCGAGGGGTGGTACGAAAGCGTGAACGGCACGATTTCGCCGTCGCGCACCTCGAACTGGGCCACGGTCTTCATGTCCTGGCCTTCCAGGGCCACGGGCGTGTGCAGCTCTACCGCGTCGGGACCGGCGATGGCGCTCAGGCCGTAGTCGCGGCGGCGCACCCAGGGCACGGCCTGGCCGTAGTTGAAGCGCAGCACCAGCTCCATCTGCATGGCGACGTGCCCCGACTCGCCGCGCACCACCCGCACCACGTCCACACGCTCGTCGTCGTCGGACAGCGGCATGAAATCGTAGACGCGCACCGCGCCGGTGGCCGTCTCGTGGCGGGTTTCCAGCACCGCCGTATCGGGCAGGTAGCGGCGCGTGGTGCGCACGGCGGGGCCGCGCGGCGCGATGCGCCAGCGGCCGTTGTCCGCATCGCCCAGCAGCGCCGCGAAGCACGCGGGCGAGTCGAAATGCGGCAGGCACAGCCAGTCCATGGAGCCGTCTCGCGCCACCAGCGCGGCCGAGAGCATGTTGCCGATCAGGCCGTAGTCTTCGAGGGGCCGGGACATCGGGCCGCGCTCCTCAGCCCGCCCCGCGGAACTCGGGGTACAGCGTCATCCCGCCGTCCACGAACAGCGTGGTGCCGGTGACGTAGTCCGAGTCGTCCGAGGCCAGCCAGGCCGCGGCCCGGGCCACGTCTTCAGGCTCGCCGATGCGGCCGTAGGGAATCAGCCGCAGCAGCGACTCCAGGGCCTGCGGCGTGCCCCAGGCGGGCTGGTTGATGGCGGTGCGGATGGCGCCCGGGGCGATGGCGTTGACCCGGATCTTCTCCGGCGCCAGCTCCTGCGCCAGCGACTTCATGAGCAGCGAAATGCCGCCCTTGGAGGCCGCATAGTTGGCCTGGAACGCCCAGGGAATCACCTCGTGCACCGAGCTCATGAAGATGATGTTGCCCAGGCACAGCCCCTGGCGGGCCGCGTCGGCCGGATTGTCGCGGAAACGCCGCACTGCCTCGCGGGCGCACAGGAAAGCGCCGGTGAGATTGGTGTCGATCACCTGCCGCCAGTCGGACAGCGACATGTCGGCAATGGGGGACGGGTGCTCGATGCCGGCATTGCTCACCAGGATGTCCAGCCGCCCGTAGCGCCGCGCCGCGTCGTCGAACAGGCGCTCGACGTCGGATTCGCGCGAGACGTCGGCCGCCGAGGTCACGGCCGTGCCGCCGGCGCGCTGGATGTCTTCGACCACCGCCGCCGCGCGCGCCTGGGAATCGCCCCCGGCACGGTGATTCACCAG
>NZ_LHSJ01000346.1:0-3777 GCF_001270295.1 Achromobacter sp. DMS1
GGGTGGGCCGGGTGGGCCGGCGCGGCTTTTCCACGCGCGCGGCCGCGCGCACCATGGCGGCCAGCCGCTCGATAGCCTCGGCGCGGTTCTTCTCCTGGCTGCGGAAAGCCTGGGCCTTGATGACGATGACGCCGTCTTTCGACACGCGGTGGTCGGACAGCGCGCAGAGGGCCTCGCGGATGTGCTCCGGCAGCGACGAGGCGCGCACGTCGAAACGCAGGTGCACGGCGCTCGAAACCTTGTTGACGTTCTGCCCGCCGGCGCCCTGGGCGCGGATCATGGTGAAGACCAGCTCGCGCTCATCGAGATAGAGGGAATCCTGTATGTGCAGCATGGAAGGCAAGTCTACGCGAAGCCGAGGCGCGGCTGGGCGGCCGGACGGTAAAATAATGTGCTTTGCCGATTCCGGGGCGTTTTCCGGCCGCCTCTTTTTCTCATGACCTATTCCGCCAAAGAAATCTTCAAGACCCTGCAGGGCGAAGGCGCCCAGGCGGGTCGCGCGGCGGTGTTCTGCCGGTTCGCGGGCTGTAATCTCTGGACCGGCCGCGAGAGCGACCGCGGCCGCGCCGCCTGCACGTTCTGCGACACGGACTTCGTCGGCACCGACGGCGAAGGCGGCGGCAAGTTCGCCACCGCCGAGCTGCTGGCCGACGCCATCGCGGCGGCCTGGGGCCCGGGCGCCGAAGACCGCTATGTGGTGTTCACCGGCGGCGAGCCGCTGCTCCAGCTGGACGCCCCCCCTGCTCGCGGCCGTGCACGCCCGCGGCTTCACCGTGGCCATCGAAACCAACGGCACCCTGCCCGCGCCGGCCGGCATCGACTGGATCTGCGTCAGCCCCAAGGGCACGGCGCCGGTGGTGCTCGAGCGCGGCGACGAGCTCAAGCTCGTCTATCCCCAGGCCGACGCCCTGCCCGAAACCTATGCGCACCTCGACTTCGCGCATTTCTTCCTGCAGCCCATGGACGGCCCGCAGCGCGCGGCCAATACCGAAAAGGCAGTCCAGTACTGCCTGCAACATCCCAAGTGGCGGCTCAGCCTGCAAACCCACAAATATATAGGCATTCCATGATTCACCCCCACGCCTGGCGGAGCGCCGCATGATCTCCGTTACCCGCCGGCTCGAATTCGATGCCGGACACCGCATTCCCGACCACCGCAGCCAGTGCCGCAATCTGCACGGCCACCGCTACGTGCTGGAAATCACCCTGACCGGCGACGTGGTGCAGGCGCCCGGCGAATCCGACAACGGCATGCTGATGGATTTCTCCGAAATCAAGCGCATCGCCAAGACCCACATCGTGGACGTCTGGGACCACGCCTTCCTGGTCTACGAAGGCGACACCGCCGTGCGCGCCTTCCTGGACACCCTGCCCGGCCACAAGACCGTGGTGCTGGACCGTATTCCCACCGCCGAGAACCTGGCCGCCATCGTGTTCGAGACGCTGGCGCCGCACTACCACGGCCATTACGGCGCCGAGCTGCGCCTGTCGCGCGTGCGCCTGTACGAAACCCCCAACTGCTGGGCCGACTGCGCCGGCTGAGCCGTGTCCCGCCGGGGCGTGCGCCCCGGCTTTCCATTCCTGGAAAAACCGCCCCCTATTTTTCCGATTGAAAGAATCAATGGAGATAGTCGTCATTTTCAATTATTAGTAAGCTAATAAATAGGATACAATCTAATCCATGAAAACGCTCTCCGACTCCCAGCTCATGGCCACCACCGCCAATCTCATGGTGATTGCCCGCGCCTACCGCGGCGCTGCCGACAAGGCGCTGGCGGACTATGGCCTGTCGCAAGCCACCGCCTGGCCCGTCATTCTCACCGGCCGGCTCGGCGACGGCGTGCGCCAGGGCGCGCTGGCCGAGGCGCTGGGCGTGGAAGGCCCGTCGCTGGTGCGCGTGCTGGACCAGCTCGTCGCGGCCGGCCTCATGGAGCGCCGCGAAGACCCGCACGACCGCCGCGCCCGCACGCTGCATCTCACCGAAGCCGGCCACGCCCTGCGCAAGCAGGTCGAGGACGTGCTGGTGGAGCTGCGCCGGCGCCTGTTCGCGGGCGTGGCCGAGGCGGACCTGGAAGCCTGCCTGCGGGTGTTCGAGTCCCTGAAGGCCGCGCTGGGCCGCAGCGGCGCGGGCGCCCAGGAGGATCCCCGGCCATGAGGCTGCCCAATGTCCGCGAAGTGGTTTTTTCGCTCAAGAGCTACGCCGGGGCCGTCATGGCGCTGTACCTCTCGTACTGCATCGGATTGCCCCGCCCGTTCTGGGCCATGACCACCGCGTATGTCGTATCGCAGCCCTGGTCGGGCGCGGTGCGCTCCAAGGCGGCCTACCGGCTGGTGGGCACCTTCTTCGGCTCGGCCGCCACGGTCTACCTGGTGCCGCGCCTGTCGCACTCGCCGGTGCTCATGACGGCGGCGATGGTGCTGTGGGTGGGCCTGTGCCTGTACCTCTCTGTGCTCGACCGCACGCCGCGCTCCTATCTCTTCATGCTCGCCGGCTACACAGCGGCCATGATCGGCTTTCCCAGCGTCACCGACCCGCTGCTGGTGTTCGACACCGCGCTGGCGCGCGTGGAGGAAATCACCCTGGGCATCGTCTGCGCCACCCTGGTCCACAGCGTGGTGCTGCCGCGCGACCTGGCGCCCGCGCTCACGCTGCGGCTGGACGCCGCCGCGCGCGACGCGCGGCAATGGATACACGATACGCTGCGCGGCCTCAACGCCGAGCAGCGCGACCGCGACCGCCGCGTGCTGGCCAACGACCTCACGCAATTGCGGCTGCTGTCCACGCACCTGCCGTTCGACACCAGCAACCTGCGCTGGACGGCCAGCTCGGTGCGCGCCATGCAGGACAAGATCGCCGCGCTCACGCCCGTGGTTTCGGCGGTGGAAGACCGCATGCGCGCGCTGCAGGCCGACGGCGCCGCGCTGCCCGAACCCGTGTCCGCGCTGCTTGCGGAAATCTCGGAATGGATCAACGAGGGCCCCAGGGCCCGGCACGAAACCGCGGTGCGGCTGCGCGCCGCCGTGTCGCGCCTGACGCCCTCCATCGACAGCCGGTCGGGCTGGCGCGATGCGCTCCTGGCCAGCCTGATGGCGCGCCTGCGCGAGCTGGTCGACACCTACGACGAATGCCTGGCGCTGCGCCGCGAGATCCGCGCCGGGCTGGCCGGCGCGCCGGCGCGCACGCCGCACCCGGCCAGCGCGCCGCGCAACGTGCTGCACCGCGATCACGGCATGGCGCTGCTGTCGGCCCTGGCCGCCGGCGTGGCCATCAGCGTGTGCTGCGCGTTCTGGATCGGCACGGCCTGGAGCAACGGCGCCACGGCCGCGCTCATGGCGGCCATCTTCAGCTGCTTCTTCGCCTCGCAGGACAATCCCGTGCCGGGCATCATGCAGTTCCTGACCTATACGGTCTATTCGATTCCGCTGTCGGCGCTGTACCTGCTGGGCATCATGCCGGCCATCCACTCGTTCGAGATGCTGGCGCTGTCGATGCTGCCCGCGGCCTTCGTGCTGGGCATTTTCATCGCCCGCCCCGAAACGGCCGGCAAGGCCATGGCCATGCTGTTCGGCTTCCTGGGCACGATGGCGCTGCACGACACCAACACGGCCGATGTCGTGTCTTTCATCGACACGCAGACCGCGCAGATCATCGGCGTGGGCACGGCCGCGGTCATCGCGGCCATCTTCCGCACCGTCAGCGCCGACTGGAGCGCGCGCCGCATCCAGGCCGCCAACTGGAAAGAGCTGGCCTCGCTGGCCGCCTCCGCCCGCGCCCCC
>NZ_LHSJ01000347.1:0-3758 GCF_001270295.1 Achromobacter sp. DMS1
GCCGCGCGCAGCCGCTCGGCCAGCGTGCCCTGCGGCACGCACTCGAGCTCGACCTCGCCGGCGCGGAAAGCGCGCGCGAAAGCCTCCGAATTGGGCGGGCGCGGATGCGAGCAGATGATCTTGCGCACCTGCCGGCGGTTCAGCAGCGCGGCGATGCCGCGGTCGAAAGTGCCGGCATTGTTGGCGATGATGGTCAGCTCGCGCCGGCCCAGCTCGGCCAGGCACTGCAGCAGCTCATAAGGCACGCCGGCTTCGCCGAAACCGCCCACCAGCACCGAGGCGCCGTCCGGAATGACGGACACCGCCTCGACCATGGATTCCTGGATCTTGTCGATCATTCATTGCTCCTTCGCCAGCCCGGCCGCGTCCACGATCGCCTTCCACCGCGCGCGTTCCTGGTCGATGAAGGCGCCGAACTCCGCCGGCGTGTTGCCGCCGGCCTGCCCGCCCATGGCGCGGAAGCGCTCGCGGACCTCGGGGCTTCGCACCGCGTCGCGCGCCGCCGCGTAGAGCTTGTCGATGACCGGCGCGGGCGTGCCGGCCGGCGCCATCAGGCCGAACCAGGCCGTCACCACCATATCCTTGACGCCGGCCTCGGCCATCGTGGGCACGTCGGGCAGCTCGGGCTGGCGCTGCGCGCTGGTGACCGCCAGCGCCCGCAGCTTGCCGGACTGGATGTACGGCATGGAACTGGGCAGGTTGTCGATCATGAAGCTGAACTGGTTGCCCAGCAGCGCCGCCACGGCCGGCCCGGCTCCTTTGTAGGCCACGTGCGTGCCGCCGATGCCGGCGCGCTGCTTGAACAGCTCCGCCGACAGATGCGGCGACTGGCCCGCGCCCGAGCTGCCGAACGACACGCCGCCCGGGTTTTTCCTGGCCCAGTCCACCAGGTCGGCCACCGTGCGCGCGGGCGAGTCCTCGTTCACCACCAGCACGTTGGGCACGGAAATCACCAGGGTGACAGGCGCGAAGTCCTGCGGCTTGTAGGGCAGCGTCTTGTAGAGGGCGTAATTGATGGCGTTGGGGCCGATATTGCCCATGAGCAGCGTATAGCCGTCGGGCCGGGCGCGCGCCAGCGCCTGCGCGCCGATGATGCCCGCCGCCCCAGCGCGGTTCTCCACGATGACCTGCTGGCCCAGCGAGGCGGCCATCTTGTCGGCGATCAGGCGCGCGGAAATGTCGGTGGTGCCGCCGGGCGAAGCGGGAATGATGAGCGTGACCGGCCGTTCGGGCCAGGCGGCCTGGGCCGCGTTCGCCAGGGCAAGAGCCATCGCGCCGGCGGCCAGCCAGCGTATCGGTTGCAGCATGCTTGTCTCCCTACGCGGCCTCTGTGCGGACCGTCTGGAGAGCTAGTGTGAGCGCCGCCGCGGCGGAAGGCCATTCTCGAATCCCGAGGCCGGCGTTCGCCTGGGCCGAAGAGTCCGCCGGCCGCCCGCGGCGGCGCGCAAAAGCAAAGGGCCGCCCCAAGGGCGGCCCCGGCTTGCTGCAGGCCCGGGATCAGGCGGCCTTCTTCAGCTCCTGCACCTTGTCGGTGGCTTCCCACGAGAATTCCGGCTCGGAACGGCCGAAGTGGCCATAGGCGGCGGTCTTGGCGTAGATGGGGCGCAGCAGGTCGAGCATGTTGACGATGCCGCGCGGGCGCAGGTCGAAGTGCTCGCGCACCAGGCGGGCGATCTGGTCGTCGGGAATGACGCCGGTGCCTTCGGTGTAGACGGTGATGTTGATGGGCTCGGCCACGCCGATGGCGTAGCTCACCTGCACCTGGCACTGGCGCGCCAGGCCGGCGGCCACGATGTTCTTGGCCACGTAGCGCGCGGCGTAGGCGGCCGAGCGGTCGACCTTGGACGGATCCTTGCCCGAGAACGCGCCGCCGCCGTGCGGGCACGCGCCGCCGTAGGTGTCGACGATGATCTTGCGGCCGGTCAGGCCGCAATCGCCTTGCGGGCCGCCGATGACGAAGCGGCCCGTGGGGTTCACCAGGAACTTGGTCTTGGGCGTGATGAGGCCCTCGGCGAAGCTGGGCTTGATGATGTCTTCGATGACGGCTTCGCGGATGGTTTCCTGCGAAACTTCCGGCGCGTGCTGCGTGGACAGCACCACGGTGTCCACCTCGACCGGGCGGCCGTCCACGTAGCGGAAGGTCACCTGCGACTTGGCGTCAGGGCGCAGCCAGGGCAGGCGGCCGTCCTTGCGCAGCTCGCTCTGGCGCTGCACCAGGCGGTGCGCGTACCAGATCGGCGCGGGCATGAGATCGGGGGTTTCGTCGCAGGCGTAGCCGAACATCAGGCCCTGGTCGCCGGCGCCCTGGTTCAGGTAGTCTTCCGAGGTGCGGTCCACGCCCTGGGCGATGTCGGGCGACTGCTTGTCGTAGGCCACGAGCACGCCGCAGCCCTTGTAGTCGATGCCGTAGTCGGTATTGTCGTAGCCGATGCGGCGGATGGTGTCGCGGGCGACCTGGATGTAGTCGACGTTGGCGGTGGTGGTGATTTCGCCAGCCAGCACGACCAGGCCGGTGTTGCACAGCGTTTCCGCGGCAACGCGGGCATTCGGGTCCTGCGTGAAGATGGCGTCCAGAATCGCGTCGGAAATCTGGTCGGCGACCTTGTCGGGATGGCCTTCGGAGACGGATTCGGAAGTGAAGAGAAAATCGTTGTTGGCCACAGATGCGTCCTTACGTGTCCGGCAGAGCCGGTGCATGGGTTCACGAGGCGCGTTGCACCCCGGACCGCAAGGCAGACTGATCTGGGCGCGACGCTTTAGCGGATTTGGAAGGCCCGGAGCGATGCGCCGCCGGCCCGCCGTCGCCCCGCAAGTTGTCGGTTAACTCGGCGACAAAGACTATTTTAGGCGAAAATGCGCATCTCATGCTGGCGGCCGGGTTCTTTCCATATTCCCGGTCAACAGCATGAACATGCCCGATCTTCGTCCTTTGCCGCATGCTGCTCACCCTGTTTCGCCTGCTTGCCCGCCTGCCCCTGCCCGCCGCGCATGCCCTGGGCCGCGCGCTCGGCCTGGCCGCCTATGCCTGGCCCGGCAAGTACCGCGACCGCCTGCGCGCCAACGCGGCCCAGGCGGGCTACCCCGGCAATGCCTTTGCCCGCCGCGCCGCCGCGCAGACGGGCGCGATGATCCTGGAAATGCCGCGCGTCTGGTTCCGCTCCCGCCAAAGCCTGGCGCAGACCACCTCGGATGACTTCGACGCCGTGGTCGGGCCGGCGCGCGCCGAAGGCCGCGGCATCCTGTTCCTCACGCCGCACCTGGGCTGTTTCGAGATCACCGCGCGCTACGTGGCCCAGCGCCTGCCCATGACGGTCATGTTCCGCCCGCCGCGCAAAGACATGCTCGCGCCCCTGCTCGACACTGCGCGCAACAGCTCCAACGTGCGCGCCGTGCCCGCCACCCTGCAAGGCGTGCGCGAATTCGTGCGCACGCTGCGCAAAGGCGAGTGCGTAGGCATGCTGCCCGACCAGGCGCCGGGCGAGGGCGAAGGCGTGTGGGCGCCCTTCTTCGGCCGCATGGCCTACACCATGACGCTGCCCGGCAAGCTCGCCACGCAGACCCGCGTGCCGGTGATCCTCGTGGCCGGTGTGCGCCTGCCGCGCGGCAAGGGCTGGCGCCTGCATTTCGTGCGCGTGCCCGAGCCCCTGCCCGAAGACCCCACGCAGCAGGCCGCTCTCATCAACGCCTCCATGGAAGCGGTGATCCGGCGTTATCCCGAGCAGTACCTGTGGAGCTACAACCGCTACAAGACGCCGCGC
>NZ_LHSJ01000348.1:0-3747 GCF_001270295.1 Achromobacter sp. DMS1
CGCGCCCAGGGCGGCGCCCTGGATCAGCTTGCGGCGGGTGGCGTTGAAGGCGAAGGGCGCGTTGCGGTGAATCATGGAAAGCTCCTGGTCGGCGGTGTCGAAGAGTCTTGTGGACAAGCTTGCATACCAGCCTCTTCAAGCAAGACCCGTGCCAACCCCATGCACGGCCGGGCCCCGGCCCCGGCCCGCGGGCCCAGCCTCAGCGTGGTGCCGCCGGCGACCCAAAACAGTGCGCGGCGCACCGCCGGAGGGGACGCGACCCCGGGGCCTGGCGCGGCCGGTCCCGCGCGCCGGGCGGACGGGTTAGGATGCGGAAATCGCCGGGGCAGTGCCCCCGGAAACCGGCGTCCGCCGTTTCGGGGCGGGCGCCCGCGCGATGGTGTGAAGCAATGAATACGCGTTTTGTCGAAGCATTCCTGTGGTCGGCCAGGCTGGGCAGTTTCCGCGCCGCCAGCGACCGGCTGCACATCACCCAGGCGGCGGTGGCCAACCGCATCGCCTCGCTCGAAGAGGACATCGGCGCGCGCCTGTTCGAGCGCGATGCCAAGGAACTGCGGCTCACCGCGGTCGGCACGCGCCTGCTGGACTACGGCGAGCGCCTGCTGGAGCTGCGGCAGCAGATCCTGTCGCTGGGCAGGCGTGGCGACGAGGTGTTCGGGCTGGTGCGCATCGGCGCCATCGAGACGGTGGTGCACACCTGGCTGATCGGCTTTCTCACGAACCTGCGCTCCACCTACCCGGGCATCGAGGTCCAGCTCACCTCGGAAACCACGCGCGCCCTGCATCGCGGGCTGCGCGAAGGCACGCTGGACATCGCCCTGCAGACCGATCATCTCAGCGGCGCAGGCATCATCAGCACGCCGTGCCTGCCCATGGAAATGGGCTGGGTGGGCCCGGCGGGCGACGAGGCTTTCCTGCCCGTGAGGCAACTGCTCGCCGAGCCCGTGCTGACCATGAGCCCGGGCTCGCAGCCGCACGAGGCCCTGAAGGCGCTGTTTCGCGAGGCGGGCATCCCGCTGGGCAAGGTGCATTGCGTGAGTTCGATCTCGGCGCTGGCGCGCCTGGTGCGCGGCGGTTTCGGCCGCGCCCTGGTGCCGCTGCCGCCCATCTACGAATACGTGGCGCGCGGCGAGGTGCAGGTCATACGCAGCGACGTGATCGTGCCGCCGCAACTGCTGGTGGTCAGCTATCTGGAGGGCGCGGGATCGGACGCGATCCGGCTGGTGGCGGAAATGGCGTGCCGGGCCTCGGATCAGTTCACCTCGTCGGTGCGGGAGCCGGATTTCGGTTCCGCGCAATAGTGTTATCCCCTAGATGGCTTTCAGTAATTCTGTTGCCGCAGACAAAAAATAACTCGTTTGTCCGAAGCGCGCCCCGGATCGAAGATGAGGTCTTTCGTCAACGCAGGACCGCCACTTCATTCCATGAGCCATACCGTCAATTCCCCGTCCTCGCCGCCGCAACCGCAAGGCATGCTGTTCGTGGCCTGCGACCTGGACCCGGCCGCCGACGAGCGCGATTTCAACCGCTGGTACGACCGCGAGCACGTCGAAGAGCGCGTGCGCATTCCGGGCTTCCTGTCCGGCGCCCGCTATTTCTCGCTGGAAGGCGGCCGCAAATACCTCGGCCTGTACCTGACCCGGTCGCTGGACGCCTTCACTTCCGACGCCTACCGCGCCGCGTTCCAGCGTCAGACGCCGTGGTCGGTGGCCAACCTGGACCGCATGCGCGATCCCATGCGACGCGTCTGCGCCGTGACGGCGCAAACCGGCATGGGCAGCGGCAGCCATCTCGCGGTGCTGCCGCTGGCCGCCTCCGACGACGCGCTGCAGGCGCAGGCCCAGGCGCTGGGCGCGGCCCTGGCGGAGATCGACGGTTTCGTCCATGCGTATCTGCTGACGCCCGACGCGTCCCTGAGCACGCCGCTGCCGCGCGAGTCGCCGGAGAACCGCAGGCTCGATCCGATTTTCGTCATCGAGGCCGGCACCGAGGCCGCCGCGCGGGCGCTGCGCGCCCGGGCGCGCGAGACGCTGGGCGCGCGCGCCGCCGACGCGTGGCTGATGGCGCTGGGCTGGAAGCTCAACGCGGCCGACCTGCGCTGACGCCGGCGCCGCCGGGCGCCCCTCCGGCCGCGCCCGGCCACATATTCAACCAGGGGAACAACATGACAGAAAACGCATTGCGCGGCCCGGCGTCCGTCCGGGCCGGGGTTGCGCACGGCCAGGGCAAGATGAAGCGCCTGGCGATGGCCAGCTCGGTCGGCACCACGCTGGAGTGGTACGACTTCACCATCTACAACCTGATGGCGGCGCTGGTGTTCAACGCGATCTTCTTCCCGTCCTTCGATCCGCTGACGGGCACCATACTGGCTTTCTCGACCTATGCCGTGGGCTATGTGTCGCGGCCGCTGGGCGGCTTCGTCTTCGGCCACCTGGGCGACCGCCTGGGCCGCAAGTTCGTGCTGGTGACCACGCTGGTCATCATGGGCGCCTCGACCGGGCTGATGGGCATGCTGCCCACTTACGCCACGTGGGGCGTGTGGGCGCCCATTGCGCTGGTGGCGCTGCGTTTCGTGCAGGGCGTGGCGCTGGGCGGGGAATGGGCCGGCGCGGTGCTGCTGTCCATGGAGCACGGCAAGCCGGACCAGCGCGGCCGCAACGCCTCCTTCACCCAGATCGGGCCGTCCTGCGGCACGCTGATCGGCACGGGCTTCATCGCCGCGGTGTCGGCGTGGCTGGCGCCGGAGGAGTTCCAGGCCTGGGGCTGGCGGGTGCCGTTCATCGCCAGCGTCGCGCTGGTGAGCTTCGGGCTCTGGCTGCGCCGCGGCGTGGAGGAAACGCCGGTGTTCCGCGAAATGGAGCAGAAGCGCGAAACCGCCAGGACGCCCATCAAGGAAGTGCTCGGCGCGTACTGGCGGCAGCTGCTCATTGCCGGCGGCTCGCGCATCGGCTCGGACGTGCTGTACGCGCTGGTGGTGGTGTTCTCGCTGACCTACGTGACCAGCGTGCTGCACCTGTCGCGTCCCATGGCGCTGGGCGCGACCATGCTGGGCTCGGCCCTGAACGCGGTCGCGGTGCCGCTGTTCGGGCATCTCTCCGACAAAGTGGGCCGACGCCCGGTGTACCTCGCCGGCGCGGTGCTGGGCATGGCGTGGGCCTTCGTGTTCTTCGTGCTGATGGACCAGGCCCATCCCGTGGCCATCTGCGCCGCGGTGGCGGGCGGGCTGCTGGTGCACGCCATGATGTACGGCCCGCAGGCGGCCTTCGTCGCCGAGCAGTTCCCGGGCCGGGTGCGCTATGCCGGCGCGTCGCTGGCCTACACGCTGGCGGGCATCCTGGGCGGCGGCTTCGCGCCGCTGATCATCGCCAGCGTGTTCAAGTCCTGGCAGTCGACGCTGGCCATTTCGGTCTATGTGACGCTGGCGCTGGTCGTCACGGCGGTGGCCGTGCTGGCCGCGCGGGAAACGGGCAAGTCGCCCCTGCAGCGCTGAACGCGGCGCGCGCTTCCTGAAAACGCCGGTCCGGGCCGTCCCGCGCCGGCGTTTTCGCGCGCGGCCGCAGCCGGTATTGTTCGGAAAAATGTCAGCTACCTGACGGTCTTCTGAATGGCAAACAAAAATTGTTTACACTCGCATCCACAAGATTCGAGTCAGGGCGCGCCGTCGCGGGGCGGCGCGCCCGCCATACGGGAGAAAGTCCATGCGCAAGTTGCTGTTGGGGGCCGCGCTCGCGGCGGCGGTGTTCGGGG
>NZ_LHSJ01000349.1:0-3150 GCF_001270295.1 Achromobacter sp. DMS1
GCGCGCGATCCCGAGCGCGCCGAAATGCTGGCGCGCCGGCACCTGATGCGCCAGCTCGAGGGCTGCGCGCCCTGGCCAGCGAGGAAGACGCCGATGCGCGGCCGCCGAATCCATTCCCGATCCTGTCGTGCTTGAGGAGTCCGACCATGTCCGCACCCGGCAATCTCGTGCCCGCGCGCGCCGCGCGCACGCCTCGAGCCCGAACGCGATGCCCCCGAGGCCGCGGCCCCGGAGAGCGCCAGCCTCATGACGCGGCTGGGCCGCCTCTGGGAGCGCGGCGCCTGCCCAGCGAATCGGAGGTGCGCCGCCTGTTCGAGGCGCGCCTGACCGACGTGGCGGCCAACCGCCTGGCCAGGCGCTGGTGCGAGCTGTACCAGTCGGCCGACGGCAAGGAGCGCCGGCTGATGCTGGCCGCCGTGGCGCAGGTGCGCGGCAGCTACGCCGCCGAAGGCAGCGAAGGGGCGCGCTTCTTCAAGCGTTTCAATGCCTTGCCGCAGGGGCTGGGCTTTCTGGTGGCGCTGCGCGCGGACATGCTGCGCTGGCGCAAGCAGGTGTCCGGCCTGCAGGTGCTGGACAAGGATCTCGAAGGGCTGCTGTCGGCGTGGTTCGACGTGGGGCTGCTGGAGCTGCGCCGGCTGACCTGGGACTCGCCCGCCTCGCTGCTGGAAAAGCTCATCCTCTACGAGGCCGTGCATGAGATCAAGTCGTGGGACGACCTGCGCCACCGCGTCGCGCCCGACCGGCGCTGCTACGCCTATTTCCATCCGCAGATGCCGGACGTGCCGCTGATCTTCGTGGAAGTGGCCTTTGCCGGCCAGATGGCCGACAACGTGCAGGCGCTGCTCGACAGCGAGGCGCCGCCGCAGAACCTGGACAAGGCGCGCTGGGCCATCTTCTATTCCATTTCCAATACGCAGGCCGGGCTCAAGGGCATCAGCTTCGGCAATTTCCTGCTCAAGCGCGTGGTGGAGCAGCTGCTGGAAGAGCTGCCCAAGCTCAAGTCCTTCGCCACCCTGTCGCCGATGCCCGGCTTTGCGGAATGGCTGGGCAAGCTGGGCGCAGGCGCGGACGTGGAGGCCATCGTGCGCGACGACAAGGCGCGCGCCCGCTCGGCCGCGCCCGAGGGCGCGCGCTGGGTGGAGGCGCCTGGACCCACGCCCGCCCGGCCGGGGCAAGGCCGGTCGGAGGTCCTGCAGCGCGCGGCCTTCCGGCTCGCCTCGCACTATCTGCAGTCCATGAAGAACGGCATGCCGGTGGACCCGGTGGCGCGCTTCCACCTGGGCAACGGCGCGCGCATCGAGCGCCTGAACTGGGCCGCCGACACCTCGCCCAAGGGGCTGCGCCAGTCTTGCGGCCTGATGGTGAACTATCTGTACGACCTGGACGAACTCGACGACAACCTGGCCCGGCTGGGCGAGGGCAAGCCGGCCGTGAGCCGGGGCGTGGCGCGCGTGGGCTGAGGCCCGGCGCGCCCGGAACGAGGAAGAGGAGACATGGACGAGAAGCAGGCGGCGCGCAAGCGGGCGCCGCGCAGGCGGACGGTGCGCAGGCGGGCGGCCGCGTGCGGCTGGAGCGCGACGGGCCGCTGGCCTGGGTGACGCTGTCGCATCCCGGACGGCTCAACGCCATTACCGTGGACATGTGGCGCGCGCTGCGCGAGACGTTCGGCCGCCTGTCGGCCGACCTGGACCTGCGCTGCGTGATCGTGCGCGGCGAGGGCGGCAATTTTGCCGCGGCGCCGACATCCGCGAGTTTCCGGCCGAACGCGGCGACATGGCCGGCGTGCTGCGCTATCACCGCGAGGTGCTGGCGCCCGCGCTCCAGGCCGTGGCGCAATGCCCGCACCCGGTGGTGGCCCAGATCGAAGGCGTGTGCGTGGGCGGAGGGCTGGAGATCGCCGCCCTGTGCGACCTGCGCATCGCCACGGCGTCGGCCCGCTTCGGCGCGCCCATCAACCGCCTGGGTTTTCCCATGGCGCCCGATGAAATGCGGGGCCTGATCGCGCTGGCGGGGCGGGCCGCCGCGCTGGCCATCCTGCTCGAAGGCCGGGTCTTCGGGGCGGCCGAGGCGCAGGGCATGGGCCTGCTCACGCGCGTGGTGCCGACGCGGACCTGGCGGCCGAGACGCTGCGCTGCGCCCGGCGCATTGCCGGCGGCGCGCCGCTGGCCGCGCGCATCAACAAGCGGCTTTCGCGCCGCCTGGCCGAAGGCGGCCCCTTGACCGAAGACGAATACCGCGATTATTTCTCCTACGCCGAAAGCCGCGACCACAAGGAGGGCGTGCGCGCCTTCCTGGCCGGCGTAGACCCCATCTTCACTGGAGACTAGACAAGGTGAGCAACGCCAATCTCTACGCCGTCCTGCATGACGGTTTTCCCGCGGACGGCCGCAAAGTGGCGCTGGAGACGCCCGACCTGCTGTACACCTGGGACGACATCGACCGCGCCTCGGCGTGCCTGGCCAACCTGCTGGCTTCGCTGAAGCTGCCCGAGGGCGCCCGCGTGGCGGTGCAGGTGGAGAAGTCGCCCGAGGCGCTGCTGCTCTACCTGGCCACGCTGCGCGCGGGCCTGGTCTACCTGCCGCTCAATACCGCCTACCGCGAAGCCGAGATCGAGTATTTCCTGGGCAACGCCGAGCCGTCGGTCGTGGTGTGCGCGAGCAAGAACCGCGACTGGGTGCAGCGCGTGGCCGACAAGACCGGCTGCCCCCACGTGTACACGCTGGACGAGGACCGCACCGGCACGCTGCTGGAGGCGGCCTGCGGCATGCCGCAGGCGTTCGAGACCGTGGCGCGCAAGCCGGAAGACCTGGCCGCCATTCTGTATACCTCGGGCACCACGGGCCGCAGCAAGGGGGCGATGCTCTCGCACGGCAACCTGGCCTCCAACGCGCGCGTGCTCCACGACTACTGGGGCTGGCGTGCGGACGACGTGCTGCTGCACATGCTGCCCATCTTCCACGTGCACGGCCTGTTCGTGGCCTCGCACGGCGCGCTGCTGGCCGGCGCCCGCATGATCTGGCTGCCCAGGCTCGACGTGGACCAGGCCCTGCGCTACCTGCCTCGCAGCACGGTCATGATGGGCGTGCCCACGTACTATGTGCGCCTGCTGGCCGATCCGCGCTTCGACCGCAACGTGTGCCGCAACATGCG
>NZ_LHSJ01000035.1:0-4312 GCF_001270295.1 Achromobacter sp. DMS1
GATCCGCGACGGCGATATCGGCGGCGCTGCGCCGGCGTCGGCCAGGCGCTGGCGGTAGTGGGCGGCCAGTTCGGGCGCGGGCGTCAGGCGCGAGGCGTAGAGCGCGACGAGCAGGCGCTCGGCCAGCGTGAGGCCGGCAAGCGCGGGGTCGAAGAGGGCGTCGTAGCTGCCCTGGGTGGCGGCCGCGACCTTGTCGCGCTGGTGGCGGACGGCGTAGGTCCTGCTGTCGGGCTTCAGGCCGGCGATCTGGTCCACCAGGTCGCGGGCAGCGTCGTACACGATGGGTTGCTGTGCCATGTTAGAGAATCTCCTGAGGTGTCGTTCAGCCGGCGGCATGGCCGGCAGGGGCGGCCTGCGCGCCGCCGGCGCGGGCCTTGACCGCCGCGTCCAGGAACTGGCGCACGCCTTCCCAGGACTCCTCGTCCGCGCGCGCATTGTCCCGGGGGTTGCCGCCGCTGGTGCTGATCTTGCCGGACACGGGGTGGGCGTAGACGAGCTGGGTGGTGGGCACGTAGGGAAACAGAATGGCGTGACCGCCGTTCTGATAGTCCAGCCATCGCACCGGATACGGGTGCCGCACTTCTTCCAGCTTGTCGCGCACCATCCTCGAGTAGAGGCTCGACGGCCAGGAGCCGTCGTCGGTGGCCGAGAGCAGCATGACCGGGCCCCGGATGTTCTCCACCTTGATGCGGGCGCGGGCCACGGCGTCGGGATCCCGCAGCGCGGTGAGAATGGCGCGTTCGTGGCGGTGCGGGGCGGGGCCTTCGTCAAAGGGCGCCCAGGTGGCGGTGCGGTTGTTTTCCCAGACGTGGGGCAGGGGCTTGCCGCCCAGGAGCCAGGTCGGGCCCTCGCGGCCGAGCCTGGGGTCGCAGGCGTTCTGCGCGCTGTGCACCACCGCGCCCGGCACATAGGCCACCACGGCCGAGACTTCGTCGGGGAAGGTCGCGCCCAGCAACAGCACCAGTTCGCCGCCGCGCGACTGGCCGCTCACCGCCACGAAGTCGTGCAGCGGGCGCACCTTCTTGCGCAGCCAGCGCAGGCCGGTCTGGAAATACTCCAGCGGCGTGTTGGAAATGTAGTCCGACAGGCCGGGCGCCTTGAAATACGCCAGGGCGAAGGCGGCGTAGCCCCGCGATGCATAGAGCGCGGCGCGCGGTTCGTTGATGCCGCCGCCCGAGCCGTTGAGGATCATTACCGCGGGATGCGGGCCGGGGCCGGGCGGCAGGTACAGCGTGCCGACCAGGCCTTCTTCACGCACGTCCTGGCGCGTGACGCCGTCGGCGGCCAGGCGCTGGACGAAGCTGGCGCGGGCTTGCGCGCCGGCGGCGCGCACGATCACCTCGGTAACCAGCGGTTCGGCGACGGGATGGTTGAACAGCTCCCGGCTGGGCGGATCCACGGGGGACTGGGACCAGACCAGACCCATGGGCGAGAGGCCGGCGTAGTCGCCGGAGACCGGCGCGTCGCGGGTGAGGTCCACGCTGCCGTCCTCACCCGCCGCGTAGGCGGCATGGCTTTGCCACAGCACGCCGTTGCGGCGGGTGAGGGCGGTGATCTCCACCGTCTGGCCGGGCGCGACGTGTTCCACCCGGATGTGGCGCGGCACGTCGATCAGGGCGTCCGGCGGCGTAATGGAAAGGGTAGGCGCCATGGCGTTACTTGCCCGAGTCCTTGGTCACCATCATGGCGGCCGTGCGGTCGCTGGTCAGCGGGGTGACCTTCAGGCCTTTCCTGGCGGCCCAGATGTTCTTGTAGTGGTACAGCGGAATAATGCCCACGTCGTCCGACACGGTCTTGGCGGCGGCGCGCATGATGGCTTCGCGTTTCTCGGGATCGAACTCGGAAGTGGCCTGCTCCAGCGCCTGGTCCAGCGCCTTGCTGCTGTAGTGGCCCCAATTGGAGGCGCCCAGGCCCTTCTTGGTGTCCACGGTGGCCAGGATGTTGACCATGGCGTAGGTGCCTTCGCCGGTGCCGTTGCCCCAGGCCAGCATGCTCATGGCGTATTCGTTCTTGTTGGCGCGGCCCGAGTACACCGCCCAGGGCACCACTTCCACCTTGGTCTTCACGCCGATGCGCGACCAGAACTGCGCCACCGCCTGCGCCGTTTCCGGACCCTGCGGATAGCGGTCGTTGGGAACGTGCATGGTCAGGTTGAAGCCGTCGGGGTAGCCGGCCTCGGCCAGCAGCTTCTTGGCGCGCTCGGCGTCGTAGGGAACGTTCTTGATGTCGGGGTTGTAGCCGATGGTGCCTTCCGGCATCCACTGGTTGGCCTCGGTGGCGGCGTCGCGCAGGATGCGGTCCACGATGGCCTTGCGGTTGATGGCGAGGTTGAGCGCCTCGCGCACGCGCACGTCCAGCAGCGGGTTCTTGGGCAGCGGCTTGCCGGCGTTGTCGGTGATGTAGGGATTGGGCGCCGGGTTGAAGCTCGGCTGCAGCAGCATGACGCGCAGGCCGTTGTACGGGAAGACCGAGATGTTGGGCGATTGCTTGAGCTTGGCGAGGTCGGACACCGACACCTTGTCGATCACGTCCACGTCGCCGGCCAGCAGCGCCGCGGTGCGCGCGGCCGCATTGTTGATGTACCGGTAATTGACCTTTTCCCAGATCGGCTTGTCGCCCCAGTAGGCTTCGTTGCGCGTCATGAGGACGCGGTCGCCCGGCGTGTACGAAACGAACTTGTACGGGCCGGTGCCGATTACGGCCTTGCCCGAGTTGTAGTCTTCGGTGCTCGACTTCTCGCCGATGTGCTTGCTGACGATATGCACCGAAGCCAGGTTGAGCGGCAGGTCGGGGTTGGGCGCCTTGGTCTTGATGATGAGCGTGTGCGGATCCTTGGCCGTCATGCCGTCGATGGTGCGCAGGTAGCCGGCGAAGGTCGCCACGCTGCCCGGCACGGCGCGCGCGCGGGTGTAGGAGAAGATCACGTCTTCGGCGGTGAAGGGCGCGCCGTCCTGCCACTTCACGTTTTCGCGCAGCTTGAATTCCCAGGTGGTGTTGTCCAGCGGTTTCCAGCTCACGGCCAGGCCGGGCTGCAGCTTGTTCCACTTGTTCTCGATCAGCAGATCCCAGAAATGCAGGTCCACCGAACGGTCGCCCGCGTGGTTGTTGAGCTGCGGGTCCAGCGAGGAGAGCGGGTCGGCAAAGCCGATGGCGAGGTCGTCGGCGCTGGCGGCGGCGGAGACGCCGAAAAGGGCGGCGGCCAGGGTGGAGAGAATCAGGCGTTTCATGTCCGGAGTCCTTGGTAAGGGGGAACGTTCGTCGGAATGGTCCAGTTCAGGCCATGTCGTTGAGATGACAGGCCGACTGGTGGTTGATGGCGATTCCCTTCAGCGTGGGAACCTCGGTCTTGCAGCGCGGCATCGCATGCGGACATCGCGGGTGGAAATGGCAGCCGGCGGGCGGGTTGATCGGGCTGGGGATCTCGCCCTTGATGGCGGTAAAGGTCTTGTGGCGCGCCTTCAGGCTCGGGATCTCGGCCAGCAGCGCCTGGGTGTAGGGATGGTTGGGCCGGCGGAACACTTCCTCTACCGGCGCGCTCTCCACCACGCGGCCCAGGTACATGATGACCACGCGGTCCGACAGGTGCTCCACCACGCCCAGGTCGTGGCTGATGAAAAGATAGGTCAGGCCCAGCTCTTCGCGCAGGTCCATGAAGAGGTTCAGGATCTGCGCCTGGATGGACACGTCCAGCGCCGCCACGGCCTCGTCGCAGACCAGCATGTCGGGCTGCACGGCCAGGGCGCGTGCGATGCCGATGCGCTGGCGCTGGCCGCCGCTGAACTGATGCGGATAGCGCTGGCGCAGCGCGGGGTCGAGCCCGGCGCGCTCGAGCTGCGCGCTCACATAGTCGTCCAGCCCGGCGCGGTCCACCAGGCCGTGGATGCGCGCGGCTTCGCCCACGATCTCGTCCACGCGCAGGCGCGGGTTCAGGCTGGCGTAGGGGTCCTGGAACACCATCTGCACCTTCAGGCGCGCCTCGTGCGCCTGGGCCGGCGTCATCTGCGCCGCGCTGCGGCCGTTGACCAGCACATCGCCGTCGGAAGGCGCGAGCAGGCCCACGGCCATGCGGCCCAGCGTGGACTTGCCGCATCACCTTCGGCAATGCGGGCCTGGGCACGCAGCAGCATCTGACGCAGCTCATGTTCGCGCGTGCCGCCGGCATCCAGGTGAACATCGTTCCTTACAAGGGCAGCAGCCCGGCCATGAACGATCTGCTGGGCGGGCACATCAACGCCGTGCTGGACAATACCGGCGTGCAAACGCCCGTTCATCAAGGCCGGAAAAGTGCGGCCGTTGTTCGTCGAACCAACCC
>NZ_LHSJ01000035.1:4468-26574 GCF_001270295.1 Achromobacter sp. DMS1
GCTCATCGCCTTCCTGTCGTACCAGGTCGCCTGGTCGCCGGCCTGAACGCCATGAAGGCGCTGAAGCCGGCCCAGCGGCCCCGCCGTCGCCGCCGCCCCCCGCCTGCACCGCGCCTGCCGCGCAGGGCAATACCCTGGGCGCCGTCATCAAGGCCCATGGCTTCACCAACGAAACCCTGGAATGGAAGGCCTGGCTCGACGTGGTGGACCTGGACAAGGCCACGCCCGAACAGATCGCCGTACTGGAAGAAAGCCACCCCAAGGCCAAGGTTTCGGACTACTACCTGTTCCTCGTCCACCAGCCCGAAATCCTGCGCCAGCGCTCCACCGCCTTCAACGCCATCATGTATGCCCCGGGCGGCATGGCGCGCGCCGAACGCGAACTGGGCGCCACCGTGGTGTCGCGCGTGAACGGCTGCGTCTACTGCGCCTCCGTGCACGCCCAGCGCTTCGAACAGCTCGCCAAGCGCAACGACGTCATCGCCCAGGTCTTCGAAGACCCCGCCACCGCCGGCACCACCGAACGCGAAAAAGCGATCGCCCGCTTCTCCATCCAGATCACCCAGGCGCCCGCCTCCGTCAACGCCGACAGCGTCCAGGCGCTGAAAGACGTCGGCCTGAACGAGGCCGAGATCCTGGACCTGCTGCACTCGGACGCGATCTTTGCCTGGGCTAACCGGCTGATGCTGAACCTGGGCGAGCCGGTGTTTCCGGGGGATTGAGGCGGCCTGCCGCCAGAGCCGGAAGCCCCCGGGACAGGCCGCTTTTGCGGCCTGTCATTTCTGGCGCGCTTCCACCCTTTGCGCCAACAGGTCATAGAACAGGCTTGCCACCGGATTGAGCGCCTTGCCGCGCGGATGAATCAGGCCGATCGTGCGGCTCACCGCCGGGTCGCGCAACGGAATGCTGACCAGCATGCCATGGCCGTCGTCCGGCATTGCCAGGCGCGGAACGACGCCGACGCCCAACCCCGCTTCCACCATGCTGACCAGCGCCGGCACATGCTGCACTTCGCAGAAATGTCGCGGCCTGCCGGCGCTGTGTACGCCAGGCCATGGGGTTGCCGCGCGGACGGGGCGGCGCGGCGGCCCGGGTGCTGGCGGCGTTCGTGGAAAACATGAAACGCAGCGGCTTCGTTGCCCAGGCGCTGGCCCGCCACGGCATCGAAGGGGCTGCGGTCGCGCCGCCCGCGCTGGCCTGAATCCTTCCGGAAGCGGAAACCGCCCGCACTTTCGCTACACTGACGCTTTCCGCCTTTCCCAGCGCCCCGCCCACGCGGGGCGCATTGCCTTGCCCCCATGCCCGAGAAAACCCACGACATCCGCCCCGGCCAGTCGATCGAACTGCTCAAGGCCCTGCACATCCTGACCCGCGACGGCAAGATGAACCAGGACAGCCGCCGCAAGCTGAAGCAGGTCTACCACCTGTTCCAGTTCATTGAACCGCTGCTCAAGGACGTGCAGCAGCGCGGCGCGGTCACCCTGGTGGACCACGGCGCGGGCAAGTCGTACCTGGGCTTCATCCTGTACGACCTGTTCTTCAAGGAACAGCCCGACGCCGCGAAAAGCGGTTCGCGCATCTACGGCATCGAAACGCGCGAAGAACTGGTCAGATCCTCCGAAGAACTGGCCAAACGCCTGGGCTTTGCCGGCATGTCTTTCCTCAACCTGTCGGTGGCGGACTCCATCGCCTCCGACAAGCTGCCCAAGACGGTGGACGTCGTCACCGCCCTGCACGCCTGCAACACCGCCACCGACGACGCCATCCGCTTCGCGCTGGAAAAGAAAGCCAGGCACATCGTCGTCGTGCCCTGCTGCCAGGCCGAAGTGGCCGCCGTGCTGCGCAAGAACAAGGCCAAGGCCCTGGCCGACCCGCTGGCCGAGATCTGGCGGCATCCGCTGCACACGCGGGAATTCGGCAGCCAGATCACCAACGTGCTGCGGTGCCTGCAGCTTGAGGCGCATGGCTATCAGGTCAGCGTGACCGAGCTGGTGGGCTGGGAGCATTCGATGAAAAACGAGCTCATCATCGCGCAGTACAAGAACCTGCCGCGGCGCAAGCCCGCGGAGCGGCTGACGGAGATGCTGGAGCGTATCGGGCTGCAGGAGTTGAAAGACCGTTTTTTCCTGCCGCAGGCGGCGCAGGAATGAAGATCGACAAAGGATCGCAACGCGGTCCTTTGCGTTCTTGAGCACTTGCATGCGCCATCCGCCCGATCCGTTCGCCCCGCCCCGGAAGCAGCGCCCTGCGCGCCCCAACTCGCTTCTGTGGGTGCTTGAGACGCTGGAACGGGACGCCGGCTACGCACGTCGAAAAATGTTCGGCTGCGACGCGGCTTACCTGGACGACGTGCTGTACCTCGTCGTCGCCGACCGCGGCGATCCCTGGAGCGGCGTCCTGGTATGCACGTCCAGAGAACGCCACGCGGCGCTGGCGGCCGACCTCCCCGGCCTGCTGCCGCATCCGGTCCTGGGAAAGTGGCTGTATCTACCGCAGACAGATGAAGATTTCGAGGCCATCTCGGCGAAACTCGCCACGCTTGCGCTGGCGCGAGATGCGCGGATGGGGGTGGCATCCAGGCCGAAGGCGGCGCGGCGCGCGGCCTGGCGGCCATCTCGCTGAAATCGGCTACACGGAAAAGCAGGCGCGCGGGAAGGGACCGGCTCCACAGGGAATGGCGGCGTCGCAGATCCCGATGTGACGATTTCGTCTCTCATCTACAATTCGTGGCCACATTGGCTGCCTGCCGCAGCCGGTCAGCAGTCCACAGGTAGCATGACGCGAGCGAAGACATCCGCCTCCCGGAAGAGAAGTTCCGCTAACAGTAGAAAAACCAGAACGGGCGCCCGGTCGTCCGGACGCGTGACGCGGTTCCTGCGGGCGCTGGCCCTCTCGTCGCTGGCGGGTTTCGGCGCCGGGACGTACATGCTGCATTCGCAATGGCGCATTCCGGCTTCGATTTCCGTTCCGGTTCCGGTTTCGCTGGAGCACCTGCTGGCGCGCCTGGGATGGCCGCCGCGGGAGCACGCCGCGCCGGGCAGGACGCCTGCCGCCGCGCCAACCGCCACGCCGGCCGCGGTGCCGGTCTCGACGCCCAAGGGCCCGCTGGCCCATACGATGTTCGCGGAGTGCCCGCAGTTCTTTCCGGACGCGCGCCCGCCCGTGGTTCCCGCCAGCCAGCAGTTGCGCGAGATCTGTTTCTCCGCGTTCGCCATCCTGCACGACGGCCAGACCAAGACGCCGGTTTTCGTGGCCGAGCGGCTGAACCGCAAGATGCTGGCCGACGGGCAGGGACTGCGCCGCACGGACAAGTTCTACGCCGAGGCGCGGCTGCCGCGCTCGGAGCGCGCCGAGCTCGACGATTACCGCGGTTCGGGTTATTCGCGCGGCCACATGGCGCCGGCGGGAGACATGTCCACGCCGCAGGCCATGGCGCAAAGTTTTTCGCTGGCGAACATGGTGCCGCAGGACCAGACGCACAACGCCGGCGCGTGGAGCCATATCGAGCAGGACACGCGGAAATACGTGATGCGCGCGGCGGGCGACGTGTACGTGTTCACGGGGCCGGTGTACGCCGGCAAGCCCAGGACGATAGGCTCGGGCGTGGCCGTGCCCAGCTATCTGTACAAGGTGGTGTACGACGCCACTACGCACCGCTCCTGGGTGCACTGGCAGGCGAACGCCGCGGGCACCAAGGCGGGTCCCCCGATCAGCTACGACGAATTCGTGCGGCGCACGGGCCTGAACCTGCTGCCGGACAGGGGATGAACCCCGGCGGCGGCCCGTTCCGCCGCAAGGGCCGCCAGCCGCACGAGGCCCCGCCCCCTCACCCGCGCCGCGCGCCTCGATCGCGGCGACGTCGATCTTGCGCATGGTCATCATTGCCTCGAAAGCGCGCTTGGCCGCGGCGGCGTCGGGATCCGCGATCGCTTCCAGCAGCACGCGCGGCGTGATCTGCCAGAACACGCCCCATCTGTCCCGGCACCAGCCGCATCCGATTTCCTGGCCGCCGTTACCGACGATGGCGTTCCACAGCCTGTCGGTTTCGGCCTGGTCTTCGGTGGAGATCTGGAAGGAAAAGGCTTCGGTGTGCTTGACCGACGGGCCGCCGTTCAGGCCCACGCAGGGAATGCCGGCCACGGTGAATTCCACCGTCAGTACGTCGCCCTGTTTGCCGGACGGATAGTCGCCGGGCGAGCGCAAGACCCTGCCCACGGCGCTGTCGGGAAATGTCCGGGCATAAAACTGCGCGGCGTCCAGGGCGTCGCGATCGTACCAGACGCAGATCGTGTTCTTGCTGGCCATTCTGCTTCTCCAATCGATGTGGAACCCGGCCCGCCGGCGGACTGCCCGGCTCGAGGGATGTGCGATACATCGACGATAGCCGCCGGCGGCGCCGGCGCGGGTTACCAAGCTTTGGAAAATGTTGTGCCGTGGCGGGCGGCGGCCAACCGCCTCGCGCTCGGAAAAGAGGCGGCTACCGAAGAGGCGGCCATCGGGCGCGCAAGCGATTTCTAGGGGTATACCCGAGCCAATATTGTGGCCAAAGTGAAATCTACTTAATATTTTTGAAGTGTGATTGAAAAATAAAGACGGATTTCATGAAAACCGACAGCCTGGAAAACGCCCCGGCTTCCGCCGACGACCACGACAAGGCCCTGGGAGAACGCCTGCGAGCGGCGCGGCTGCAGCGGGGACTGAAACTGAAGGACGTGGCCGAGCGCACCGAGATGTCCATCGCGCTCATCAGCCAGGTCGAGCGCGGCGTCAGCTCCCCTTCCATCCGCAGCCTGCGCGCGATCTGCCACGCCCTGGGCATAGACGGCGCCAGCCTGCTGGCTCCCGCCGCGGGCGGCGCGGCCACTGACGAGCAGAACGAATTCACGGTGCGGGCCTCCACGCGCAAACCGCTGAAGCTGGGCAACAACGGCGTCACCAAGTACCGCATCACGCCCGGCAGTTGCGCCACGCTGGAAGGTTTCCTGATGGAACTGGAGCCGGGCGCCGCCTCCGACCCCGGTTTCCTGGTGCAGGCCAGCGACAAGATCGGATACGTGCTGTCCGGCAGGCTGCAGGTCTACGTCGACGACAAATCCTTCCTGCTGGAGGCCGGCGACAGCTACGGCTTTTCCGGCAGCCATCCGTACCGCTGGCAGAACGGCTGGGACCAGAAGACCGTTTTCCTGGTCATCAACAGCACCCACTTCTACGTCTAAGCCCTTCTCCCCCGGTTTCTTCTACGCATTCCGACACATACCAAATGAAAGGCCGGCAGGCGGCCTCGCAAGGGAAAACACGCAATGAATTCCTCCTCAGCATCGATCGGCGTGCGTGCGGCGCGCGTTCCCGCGCGCAAAGGCAAGCTGCGCGACATCGTGGCCGCCAATATCGGCGCCTTCTTCGAGTGGTATGACCTGCTGGTCTATGCGCTGTTCGCGCTGCCGATCTCGCGGCTGTTCTTTCCGGCCGACGATCCGCAGACCGCGCTGCTGTTCAGTTTCCTGACCTTCGCGAGTTCGTACCTGATCCGGCCGGTGGGCGCCGTCCTGCTGGGCATCTACGCCGACAAGAAGGGGCGCAAGGCCGCCCTCTCCCTGACCGCCACGCTGATGCTGATCGGCACCGCGCTGATGGCGCTCATTCCCACCTACGCGACCATCGGCGCCCTGGCGCCGGTCGCGCTGGTGGCGGGCCGCCTGCTGCAGGGCTTTTCGGCGGGCGGCGAGTTCGGCACGGCGAATTCCTACCTCACCGAGCAGAATCCGAAGCTCAAGGCGTTCCTGGCCAGCCTGCAGTTCTCCACCACCGGGCTGGCCCTGGTCGTGTCCGCGCTGTTCGCGTATTTCATCAACCACTACCTGACCCAGGAGCAGGTCGACAGCTGGGGATGGCGCCTGCCCTTCGTGTTCGGCTGCCTGATCGGCCCGGTCGCCCTCTACATCCGTTTCAAGATCGACGAGACGCCCGAGTTCGACGACGAGAAAGCGCAGCGCGCCGCGCCGCTGCGCGAGACGTTCCGCCTGCACAAGCGCTATCTGCTGCTGGGCGCGCTGATCGTGGCGGCGGGCAACGTGGCCAGTTACCTCAACATCTATATGCCGACCTTTGCGATCAACAACCTGGGCATTTCCAAGGACGACGCGTTCGTGGCGTCGATCTGCAGCGGCCTGGTGTGCACCTTCCTGCCGATGCTGGGCGGGCTGGCCGCCGACCGCTACGGCGCGGTCAAGACCATGGCCTGCGCGCTGGTGCTGGGGCTGATCGTCATCGTGCCCACCTTCAGGGTGCTGACGGGCACGCCGTCGTTCGGCTCGCTGGTGCTGTTCCAGTGCCTGATGTCGCTGGTGTTCTACAGCTTCTATTTCGCGCCGGTCGGCTCGCTCCTGGCGCAGCTGTTTCCGACTTCCTGCCGCACCACCGGCGTGTCGATCGCCTACGTGGCTTCGCAGACCTTCTTCGGCGGCATCACGCCGGTGGTGGTGGGCTTCCTGGTGACCCGCACCGGCACGATCATGTCGCCCGCCTACTACCTGATCGCGATCGGCCTTGTCGCCATCGTCGCGCTGGCGAGCGTGCGCGCCCGGGTCCGCTGAACTTCCGATAACCTTTTATACACGCTTGCGCTTCATGGACACCCGCTTACCCTCCCAAGTCGACGTTGCGGTCATCGGCGGCGGCATCATCGGCATCAGCACCGCCTGGTTCCTGGCCCGCGCGGGTCTGCGCGTCGCTGTTTTCGAGAAAGGCGCGATCGCGGGCGAACAGTCGTCGCGCAACTGGGGCTGGATCCGCTCGGTCGGGCGCGACCACCGCGAACTGCCGCTGGCGCTGCGCGCCAACGTTCTGTGGCGCGCATTGCAGCAACAGGCCGACGTAGGGTACCGGCAGCGCGGCCTCGCCTACCTGGGCCGCAACGCCGCAGACATGCAGAGCCACGCCAAATGGCTGGAAGCCGCCCGTCCCTATGCGGTGCCCGCCCGGCTGGTGGATGCGGCGGGCCTGCCCGCCCTGCTCGGCGCAGAGCGCGCGCGACTGGGCCGGCGCGCTCTACAACCCCGAGGACGGCGTGGCCGAACCGCAGCTGGCGACGGCGGCCATCGCCGGCCTGGCGCGCGCGGCGGGCTGCCTGATTTTTGAGAGCTGCGCGGTGCGCGGCCTGGACGTGGCCGCCGGCAAGGTCGGCGGCGTCGTCACCGAGCGCGGCACGGTGGGCGCAGCGGCGGCCGTGCTGGCGGGCGGCGCCTGGTCGCGGCTTTTCTGCGGCAACAGCGGCGTGTCGTTCCCGCAGCTCAAGGTGCACGCGTCCGTGCTGCGCACCACGCCGCTCGACACCGGCATGGACCTGGCCATCAATGGCGGCGATTTCACCTGCCGCAAGCGCGCCGACGGCGGCTATACGGTTTCGCAGCTCGGCGCCTCCACGGCCGACCTGACGCCCGACAGCATCCGCCTCATGCGCCAGTTCCTGCCTGCCTGGATGGCGGAGCGCAAGTACCTGAAGCTGCGGGTGGGCCGGCGCTTCTTCGAAGAGCTGGCGATGCCGCGGCGCTTCGCGCTGGACGCGCCCACGCCTTTCGAGCAGCACCGGATCCTCGACCCGCGGCCCGGCATGGCTGCCATTTCCACGGCCCTGGAAAAGCTCAAGGCGGCCTTTCCCGCCTTCGCGCCGGCCCGGGTCGCCGCCGCCTGGGCCGGAATGATCGACGTCACCCCCGACGCCCTGCCCGTGATGTCCGCGGTCGAGAGCGTGCCGGGGTTCTTCCTGGCGTCCGGATTCTCGGGCCACGGCTTTGGCATCGGCCCCGCCGCCGGCGAGCTGATGAGCGAGCTGGTCCTGGGCAGGACGCCTGCCGTGGACCCCGCCGCCTTCCGTCTGTCGCGCTTCGCATAACCCCTTTTTTCCTTTTTCATGGAGAGCATGCAGTGCCCGACAACAATGCGCGACTGATCCGCTTCGACGGCGGCCCGATGGTCGATCCGGTTCCCGGCAAACCCAAGCAACCGCTGACCGGCGACGCCTCGTTTCTCAGCGTCAAGGCGTTCGATCATCCGAAGGCGCGCGCGGCGTGTGGGAAAGCACCGCGGGCGCCTTCCAGGCCGACAACGCCGGCTATATCGAGTTCGGCTACATCGTCGACGGCGGATGCCGCCTGGTCGATCCGGACGGCGCCGTGCACGAGCTGGCGGCGGGCGACGCGTTCGTCATGCCCGAGGGATACGCCGGCCGCTGGGAAGTGGACCGCTACGTGAAGAAGATCTATTTCATCAGCCTCACCCGATGAGGCCGCCGGGCTATTGCCCGGCCATCAGCTTCTTCCAACCGTCCGGGCCGAGGCGGCGCATCGTGTCGATGTTCTTCTCATAGATCTCCGCGGCGTCGGGAAACGCTTCCACGGCACGGTCGATGCTCGCTTCGCGCAGCAGGTGCAGGATGGGGTATGGCGAGCGGTTGGTGCAGTTTTCGATGTCGTCCGGCTCGGTGCCGGCGAACTGGAAGTCGGGGTGGAAGGTAGCGACCTGCAGTTCGCCTTCCAGCCCCATGCGCTTGAGCAGGCGCTCGGCCCGGGCCTCGAAATCGTTGAAGTCCAGGAAGTCGTCGAGGGCGTCTGGCAGGATGAGCAGCGTGGTATCGATCCGCTGCGGGTCGGCTTCGGCCAGCAGGGCCAGCTCGGTCTGCAGATCGGCCAGCACGCTCTCCTCGTCAGTCGCGTCGCTGACGGCATAGCGAATCTGCTCCTTGACCTGCACCGCCTTGGCGAAGGGACAGAGATTCAGCCCGATGACCGCCGCCGTCACCCAGTGGCGGGTTTCTTCCAGCACGTGATCATAGGCGTCGGAGGTGGAAATCATGAAAGAAGGGTCCGCGGAGAAGACATGGCTGAAATGGCATGGCCGGGCCGCCACGGCGCGCGGCCGTGGCGAACGGCCTGCGCCGGAACGGGTGAGGTTTGCGGTCAGGCCGCCGGCATGGCGGCCATGGTCTGGGCCACGGCGGCGGTGAGCTTCTTGCCGTAGGGCACGTGCAGGAATTCGTTGGGGCCGTGCGCATTGGAGCGCGGGCCCAGCACGCCGCAGACCATGAACTGCGCCTTGGGGAAACCCTTCTGCAGGATGCTCATAAGCGGAATCGTGCCGCCCTGGCCGATGTAGCCGCAAGGCGCGCCGTAGTAGGCTTGCGAGGCGGCGTCCAGGGCCTGGGTCAGCCAGGGCTGCGAGGCCGGGGCGTTCCAGCCGGTGGCCGCGCCCTCGTTGGCCTTGAAGACCACCTTGGCGTTGTATGGCGTGTCGGCTTCGAGCAGGGCCTTGATTTCCTGCGAAGCGGCCACGGCGTCGACCAGCGGCGGCAAGCGCAGCGAAAGCTTGAAGGCCGTGCGCGGACGCAGCACGTTGCCGGCGCTGGAAAGCGGCGGCAGGCCCTCGGCGCCGGTGACCGACAGCGTGGGCCGCCACGTGCGGTTCAGCAGCGCCTCTTCGGGCTCGGTGGTCATGGGCAGCACGAAGCCGCCGTCGGCGCCGCAGCTCCAGGGGAAGCGCCGCCAGACTTCGTCGCCCAGGATGCGCGCGGTGTCGCGCACCTGTTCGATGCGCTCGGCGGGAATCTCGCAATGCAGGCTCCGCGGCAGCAGGCGGCCCGTGGCGCTGTCTTCGAGGCGGTCCAGCAGATGGCGCAGGATGCGGAAGCTGGACGGCACCACGCCGCTGGAGTTGCCCGAGTGCACGCCCTCGTCCAGCACCTGGACCTCCAGCGTGCCCGCCACCATGCCGCGCAGCGACGTAGTCATCCAGAGCTGGTCGTAGTTGCCCGCGCCGGAATCCAGGCAGACCACCAGCGCCACATTGCCCAGGCGGTCGCGCAAGGCGTCGACGTACGGCAGCAGGTCGTAGCTGCCCGATTCTTCACAGGTTTCCACGATGCCCACGCAGCGCGGACGCGGAATGCCCTGCTTGTCCAGCGCCATGATGGCGGTGAGCGAGGCATAGATGGCGTAGCCGTCGTCGGCGCCGCCCCGTCCGTAGAGCTTGCCGTCTTCGTACTTGGGCGTCCAGGGACCGAGGCCGGCGCGCCAGCCCGAGAACTCGGGCTGCTTGTCGAGGTGGCCGTAGAGCAGCACGGTGTCGCCGTTGTCGCTGCGCGTGGCGGGCGCGTCGAAGAAGATGACCGGCGTGCGGCCCGGCAGGCGCACGACTTCGAGTTTGAGGCCGGCGACTTTCTGCGCCTCCACCCATTGCGCCGCGTCGCGCACCACACGGTCGATATAGGCGTTTTTCTCCCAGTCCGCGTCGAACGCGGGGCTCTTGGCCGGTATGGCGATGTAGTCGGTAAGCGCGGGAATGATTTCGCGGTCCCATTTGTCGTCCACGAAAGCTTGCAGAGCCTTGGGATCGAGCGTGGGCGGCAGGGCGTCGTCGGGAAGTCGGGCGTTCATGGCGCGGGGTCCTGGACTGGGAGGGTGGACAAACTGCTATTTTATGCCTGCCCGCGCGCCGCGGGACGCCCTGCCGGCGGATGTGTCCCTTTCCGGGGCGGGAGGGCGGCGACACACCGCCCTCCCCGCATCAGGCCCCGATCAGCGCCGGCTCGCCGCGCGCAGCGCGGGCGCATCGGCCTCGATGACACGTCCGCTGCCGAGCCTGAAGACGGCCACGGCTTCGCGCAGTTTCTGGGCCTGGGCTTCCAGCGAGGCGGCCGAGGCTGCGGCCTGTTCCACCAGGGCGGCGTTCTGCTGGGTAACGCCGTCCATCTGGGAGACGGCCTGGTTCACCTGTTCGATGCCGCGCGACTGCTCGTCGGACGCGCTGGATATCTCGCTGATGATGCCGGTGACGCGGCGCACGGAGCTGACGATTTCCTGCATGGTGGCGCCGGCCGATTCGACCTGCTCCGAGCCCACCGATACTTTTTGCACCGAGTCGTCGATGAGGGTCTTGATTTCCTTGGCGGCCTGGCCGCTGCGCTGCGCCAGCGCGCGGACTTCGCTCGCGACCACGGCAAAGCCCTTGCCCTGTTCGCCCGCGCGCGCCGCCTCTACGGCGGCATTGAGCGCCAGGATGTTGGTCTGGAAGGCGATGCCGTCGATCACGCCCACGATGTCGGCGATACGGTTGGAGCTGTCCGCGATGGCGCGCATGGTGCCCACCACTTCGCCCACGGCGCGGCCGCCGCGCGCCGCCACGTCGGAGGCGGCCTCGGCCAGTTGCGCGGCATTGCGCGAACTGTCGGCATTGTTTTTCACGGTGGAGGCGAGCTCGTCCATGCTGGCGGCGGTTTCTTCCAGCGAGGCAGCCTGCTCTTCGGTGCGCGACGACAGGTCGATGTTGCCGGCGGCGATTTCACGCGCGCCCGTGTGGATTTCCTCTACCCCCTCGCGCACGGCCGACACGGTGCGCGACAGGCTGTCCTGCATGCGCTTGACGGCCGCGTACAGCACGCCGATTTCGTTGTTGCCGCGCTGCGGGATGTGGTTGGTGAGATCGCCGCCGGCGATGCGGTCGAACAGGCTGCCCGCCTCGCGCAGCGGACGGAAGACCGAGCGCGTGAAAAGGGCATACAGGCAGACGACGATGAAAGCCACGACCACCAGCACGCCCACGAGCAGGCCGATCGCGCCGCCGATGCGGGAGGAGGCGTCGTGCGCCACTTGCTGGCCCACGCGGTCGGCATAGTCGGCGTATTTCTGGATGGCCTGGGTGAAGGTGATGCCCAGCGGCGTGACCTTGTCCAGGTTGAGGCGGCCGGCCTCGTCGGCGCGGCCGGCGCGGATGGCCGCCACCATGGGGGTGATGGCTTCGCGGCTGTAGACGTCGTAGGCCGCGAGGGCCGCTTCGTACAACGGCTTGCCTTCGGCCGACGTCTCGGGCGTGCCGCGCGCGAGCTGGATCAGGTCGCCGGCCTTCTTGAGGTAGCCATCCAGGCGCTGCATGCTGGCCAGCTTGTCGATGCTCTTGCCTTCCATGAGCGTGGTCTGGGCGGCGAGCAGCACCAGGCGGGCGCGCAGCAGCTCGGAGCCCGCGTCGTCGATGGCGTTGGCGCGCACGAGGTTGGTGTCCAGCAGCACCTCGATGGAGTTGCGGTTGGAGGTCAGTTGTTGATAGACGGCGATGCCGACGAGAAGAAAGAGCGCGAAAAACAACCCCAGGGCCGAGGTCAGGATCGCGCGGATACTCAGGTTCTTGAACATGAAAGAAAGCGCTCCGGGTTGGCGAAAAGCAGACGCGGAGGCAGAAGCAAGCGAGGGCGGGCGTCGCGCCAAAAGCGCCCCATGAAAACCATGGGCGCACCTCCAGATACGATGCTTGGGAACCCACGCCGTTTTCAACGGGACGGACGGGATACGGATTGCTGCGCGCTTGAAGCGCCAGCGCGGCTGTTGCAGCTATAACGGTCCATGCAATGAAAAGTTAAATATCTCATTAGCTTGCATGTACGGTTGCGCGGCGCGCCCGAAACGAAAAGCCCGCCGGCGTGGCGCGCCGGCGGGCTTCTGCCCGCAAGAGAGGCGGATGGCGTACTGCGCCCGTTACTTCAACCAGGCGCGCGCGTTGCGGAAGATGCGCATCCAGGGGCTGAACTGGCCGCCGCTGTCGGCGGAGCCCCACTTGGCGGGTGCCCAGGACATCATCACGTTGCGGGTGACGCGTTCGGGGTGCGGCATCATGACGGTGAAGCGGCCGTCGGCCGTGGTGACGGCGGTCAGGCCGCCGGGGCTGCCGTTGGGGTTGAAGGGATAGGCTTCCGTGGCCCGGCCGTAATTGTCGATGTAGCGAGCGGCGGCAAGCACGCGGCTCGGGTCGCCCTGCTGGGAGAAATCGGCATAGCCTTCGCCGTGGGCCACGGCCACCGGAATGCGGGCGCCTTGCATGCCGGCGAAGAAGATGGACGGCGACTCGGCCACCTCGACCATGGACAGGCGCGCCTCGTACTTCTCGGACTGGTTGCGGGTGAAGCGCGGCCAGTGCTCGGCGCCGGGGATCATGGGCGTCAGCGCGGCCATCATCTGGCAGCCGTTGCACACGCCCAGCGCGAAGGTGTCGGGCCGCGAGAAATAGGCGGAGAACTGGTCGGAGAGCTTGCCGTTGAACCGGATGGTGCGGGCCCACCCCTCGCCCGCGCCCAGCACGTCGCCATAGCTGAAGCCGCCCACGGCCACCAGGCCCTGCATGCCGGCCAGGTCGATGCGGCCGGCCAGCAGGTCGGTCATGTGGACGTCGATGGCCTCGAAGCCGGCGGTATCGAAGGCCCAAGCCATCTCGACCTGGCTGTTGCAGCCCTGTTCGCGCAGGATGGCCACGCGCGGACGCTTGCCCGAGGCGATGAACGGGGCGGCGATGTCTTCTTGCGGGTCGAACGCCACCGAGGGGGTCATGCCGGGATCCTGGGCGTCGTTCCAGACGTCGAACTCGGCCTGGGCGCAGGCCGGATTGTCGCGGCGCGTCATGATGCGGTAGGACACCTCGCTCCAGGCGCGCGCGAGCCCGGCGCGCGGCTGGCCCCAGACCTTCTTGCCGTCGCGGAAGAATTCGATTTCGTCGGCGGCGTTCAAGCCGCCGATGACGTGCGAGTGCGCCGACAGGCCGGCGCCGCGCAGCACCTGCATGACCGCGTCGCGCTCGGAAGCCGGCACCTGGATGACGGCGCCCGCCTCTTCCGAGAACAGCGCCTTGAGCGTGAGTTCGTCGCGCTGCACGGCCACCTGCTCGGGGCGGATCTTGTAGTCGCCCCAATCGGCCGATTGCGGGTCGAACGTGAGCATGTCGAGGTTGACCGAGATGCCGGTGCGGCCCGCGAAGGCCATTTCGGCCAGGGTGGCGAACAGGCCGCCGTCGGAGCGGTCGTGGTAGGCCAGCAGCGTGCCGGCCTCGGCCAGCGTGCGGATGGTGACGAAGAAGGCGCGCAGGTCTTGCGGCGCATCGATGTCGGGGACCGTCTGGCCGACCTGGTTGTAGACCTGGGCCAGGATGGAGCCGCCCATGCGGTGGCGTCCGCGGCCGAGGTCGATGAGGATGAGCACGCTGTCGCCGGCATCGGTGCGCAATTGCGGCGTGAGGCTGGCACGCACATCGCCCACGGGCGCGAAGGCCGTGACGATGAGCGACACGGGCGCCACGACCTGACGCTGCTCGCCGTCCTGCTCCCAGGTGGTCTTCATGGAGAGGGAGTCCTTGCCCACGGGGATGGACAGCCCCGTGGCCTGGCACAGCTCGCTGACGGCGGAAACCGTGTCGTAGAGCGCGGCATCCTGGCCCTGCACGCCGCAGGCGGCCATCCAGTTGGCAGAGAGCTTGATGTCTTCGAGGCGGGCCACGTCGGCGGCCGCCAGGTTGGTGAGCGCCTCGGCCACGGCCATGCGGCCGGACGCCGGGGCGTCGAGCATGGCGATGGGCGTGCGCTCGCCCATGGCCATGGCTTCGCCGCGGAACCCTTCGTAGTCGGCCAGGGTGACGGCGCAGTCGGCCACCGGCACCTGCCACGGGCCGACCATCTGGTCGCGGCTGGAAAGGCCGCCCACGGTGCGGTCGCCGATGGTGATGAGGAAGGTCTTGTTGGCCACCGCGGGATGGCGCAGCACGCGGTACGCGGCTTCGGTGAGGTCGATGCCGGCGAGGTCCAGGGGGCCGGACACGCCGGGCAGGCGCCGGACGTCGCGCGTCATGCGGGGCGGCTTGCCCAGGATGACGTCGATGGGCACGTCCACCGGGCGCACTTCGCTCTCGCCCTGCGGTCGGACGTCGTCCAGGCCCGGCAGCCCTTCGCCGTCCACCACGCGCAACTGGCGCTCTTCGGTGGCCACGCCGACCACGGCATACGGACAGCGCTCGCGGCGCGCGATGGCGTCGAAGCGTTCCAGGTCTTGCGGCAAGATGGAGAGGACGTAGCGCTCCTGCGACTCGTTGCTCCAGATTTCGGCGGGCGACAGGCCCGATTCTTCGAGCGGCACGCGCTTCAGGTCGAACACGGCGCCGCGGCCCGCGTCGTTGACGAGCTCGGGAAAGGCGTTGGACAGCCCGCCCGCGCCCACGTCGTGGATGGCCAGGATGGGGTTGCGCTCGCCCTGCTGCCAGCAGCGGTCGATGACCTCCTGGGCGCGGCGTTCGATTTCGGGGTTGCCGCGCTGGACGGAGTCGAAGTCGAGTTCGGCGGAGTTGCTGCCCATGCTGATGCTGGAGGCCGCGCCCCCGCCCATGCCGATGCGAAAGCCCGGGCCGCCGAGCTGGATCAGCAGCGCGCCCGGCGGAATGATCTCCTTGCGCGTGAGGCCGGCGTCGATGCTGCCCAGGCCGCCGGCGATCATGATGGGCTTGTGGTAGCCCCAGCGCACGCCCCCGGCGGTCTGTTCGAAGGTGCGGAAATAGCCTAGCAGGTTCGGCCGGCCGAATTCGTTGTTGAAGGCCGCGCCGCCGATGGGGCCGTCGATCATGATGGACAGCGGCGAGGCGATGCGCTCCGGCAGACCGTGGTGGTCGGCCTCCCAGGGCTGGAGGGCGTCGTCGAAGCGCAGATGCGAGACGGTGAAGCCGGTAAGGCCGGCCTTGGGCTTGGAGCCGCGGCCGGTGGCGCCCTCGTCGCGGATTTCGCCGCCGGCGCCGGTGGAAGCGCCCGGAAACGGCGCGATGGCGGTGGGATGGTTGTGGGTTTCCACCTTCATGAGGGTATGGACGACGGTGTCGCGACGCACGTAGCGGGCGGCCTCGGCGCCCTCGCCCGCCACGCCCGGCACCCCGGCCTGGAAGCGCTGGGCCGCGCCGCCTTCCATGATGGCGGCGTTGTCGGAATAGGCCACCACGGTGCCGGCCGGCTGCGCCTTGTGGGTGGCGCGGATCATGCCGAACAGCGTGTCGGGCTGCTCCTGGCCGTCGATGACCCACTGGGCGTTGAAGATCTTGTGGCGGCAGTGCTCGCTGTTGGCCTGCGCGAACATCATGAGCTCGACGTCGGTGGGATTGCGCCCCAGATCGCCGAAGGACTTGGCGAGGTATTCGATTTCGTCGTCGGACAGGGCCAGGCCCAGGGCGGTGTTGGCTTCCTCGAGCGCCTGCGCGCCGCGCGACTGCACGTCGACGGTGCGCATGGGCTTGCCCGCCAGCGGCTCGAACAGCGCGCGGCCATCGAAACCGGCGTCGACCACGGTTTCGGTCATGCGGTCGTGCAGGCAGGCGGCCGCGCGGGCCAGCATGTCGGCGTCAAAGGACCTGGCGCCCAGCAGGCCGCGCTCGGGGGTGAGCAGGTAGCGCACGCCGCGCTCGATGCGGCGCACCGCCGACAGCCCGCAGTTGTGGGCGATGTCGGTGGCCTTGCTGGCCCAGGGGGAAATCGTGCCCAGGCGCGGAATGACGAGCAGGGCCAGGCTCTTGGCCGAAGGCTGCCCGGCCTCGGAGGGCGTGCCGTAGTCCAGCAACTGGACGAGCCGCTGCTGCTCCTCGGCCGACAGGGCGGCGTCGGTATGGACGAAGTGCTCGTAGCGGGCGGAAATGTCGGCCACCGGCAGGCCGGCTCCCTTCAGTTGCGCCAGCAGGCGCTCGCGGCGGAAGGAGGACAGGACGGAGGAACCGGGCAGATGCTGAACTAGGGACACGATGCGGGCGCCGTAATGGGATGGGTGCAAAACAAAGATTTTACCCGTTCAGGGGTTTTCCCGGATTCGTATTTGCCGAGGGCCCGGCGGGATGCCCCGGGGTTCTGTTACAAAAGAATTCCGCCGCGCCGCCAGTTCGATATTGCGACGCAACAATGCCGCATTTACCAGTGCGATGGGGTTGTTTTAATCCCGGCAACCCGCCCGAGAGCCACCGTCTTGCGGCAACGCAACATGTTGCGCCCGGCGCGAAACACGGGAAAACACGAACTAACGCGCCCGGCGGGCGACGGTAGGATGCAGCGACCCTATTAAAAAGAGACAAACCGCGCCGCGGCGCGCTGGCTGCAACCCTCATGTCCCGCCCCGAAGCTCCCGACGAGCCCGTCGAACCGATCATCCCTCCCGAGACCGACCCCGAAGTAAAAGTGCCGCTGGCCATCGAAGACTGGCTGGCCGTGGGCGTGCTGGGCCTCCTGGCCGTCATTACCTTCCTGAACGTGCTGGTGCGGTACTTCACCGACCAGTCGTTCGCCTGGACGGAAGAGATTTCCGTGTTCCTGCTGATCGTGCTCACCATGGCGGGCGGCAGCATGGCCTTCGTGCGCAATCACCACATCCGCATCGAGATCCTGGCCGACTCCGGCTCCGCGCGCCGCCAGCGCATCATGGCGCTGTGGGCCAACGGCTTCGTGCTGCTGTTCTTTGCGCTGCTCACCGTGCTGTCGGTGAAGCTGGTGATGGACGAGTTCACCTACGAGGAAACCTCGCCCGCCATCGGCGTGCCGACCTGGTGGTATTCGATCTGGCTGCCCGTGATGGCGGCGGCGATTTCGCTGCGCACGCTGGGCACCCTGCGCCGCCTGGCAAGGGGCGGCCAATGATCGCCACCCTGCTTTTCGCGGTCTTCATCCTGCTCATGCTCATCGGCGTGCCGGTGGGCGTGGCGCTGGGCATCGGCGGCACGGTGGCCATCGTGCTGTCCAACCTGGACACGCCCTGGTATGGGCTGCTGACGGTGCCGCAGAATTTTTACGCGGGCCTGGCCAAGTATCCGCTGCTGGCGATTCCCATGTTCGTGCTGGTGGGCTCGATCTTCGACCGCTCGGGCGTGGCCAAGCGGCTGGTGGATTTCGCCATTGCCATCGTCGGGCGCGGTCCGGGCATGCTGCCCCTGGTGTCGATCGCGGTGGCGATGTTCTTGGGCGGCATCTCGGGCTCGGGCCCGGCCTGCGCGGCCGCGGTGGGCGCGGTGATGATCTCCGCCATGTCGCGCGCCGGCTACCCCGGCGCGTTCTCGGCCTCGGTAGTGGCCGCGGGCGCCGCCACCGACATCCTGATCCCGCCGTCGGTAGCGTTCATCATCTATTCGGTGCTGGTGCCGGCGGCTTCGGTGCCCGCGCTGTTCGCCGCGGGGATGGTGCCCGGCGTGCTGGCCGGCATCGCGCTCATCGTGCCGGCCGTATGGCTGTCGCGCAAGCACAGGATGGGTGCGCTGGAGGCCCACCTTCCCCGCCCGCCTTTCTGGCGCAGCCTGCGCGAGGCGTCCTGGGGCCTGGCCGCGCCCGTGCTCATTCTGGGCGGCATGCGGCTGGGCTGGTTCACGCCCACCGAGGCCGCGGTGGTGGCGGTGTTCTATGGCCTCTTCGTGGGGATGTGCATCCACCGCACCATCAAGATCCGCGATCTGTTCGTGATCCTGCGCGAGGCGGCCGAGCTGTCGGCCGTCATCATGATGGTGGTGACGCTGGCCGGCATTTTCGCCTGGGCGCTGTCCACGCTCAGCGTGATCGATCCCATTACCCACGCCATCGTGAATTCGGGCCTGGGCGAATGGGGCGTGCTGGCGCTGCTGATCCTGCTGCTGATGACGGTGGGCATGTTCCTGGACGGCATTTCGATCTTCCTGATCTTCGTGCCGCTGCTCACGCCCATCGCCAATGCGTATGGCTGGGATCCGGTATGGTTCGGCGTGATTCTCACTCTGAAGGTGGCGCTGGGACAGTTCACGCCGCCGCTGGCCGTGAACCTGATGGTGTCCTGCCGCATCGCCCGCGTACCCATGGAAGCCACCGTGCGCTGGGTGGTCTGGCTGCTGGGCGCGATGTTCCTGGTGCTGGTCGCGGTGCTGGCTTTTCCGCAACTGGCGCTGTGGCTGCCGCACAAGCTGGGCTATTGAACCCATGCCCGTCCTATTACGACTACAGACTGCAAAGAGGAGACCTGCCATGAAATTCCGCACCCTGATCGGCGCCGCGCTGTGCGCCGCCTTCGCCGCCACGGCTCCGGCCCAGGCGCAAAACTACAAGTCCGAATACAAGCTGTCCATCGTCGTCGGCACCTCGTTCCCGTGGGGCCAGGGCGCCGAGATCTGGTCCAAGCTGGTGCGCGAGCGCACCGACGGCCGCATCAACATCAAGGTCTACCCCGGCACCTCGCTGGTGCAGGGCGACCAGACCCGCGAATTCACCGCCATCCGCCAGGGCGTGATCGACATGGCCGTGGGCTCCACGATCAACTGGTCGCCGCAGGTCAAGCAGCTCAACCTGTTCTCCCTGCCCTTCCTGATGCCGGACTACGCCGCCATCGACTCGCTGGTGCAAGGCGAAGTGGGCAAGGAAATGTTCAAGTACATCGAGAAGGCCGGCGTGGTGCCGCTGGCCTGGGGCGAAAACGGCTACCGGCAGCTCAGCAACTCCAAGCACGAGATCAAGCGGCCCGAAGACATGAAGGGCCTGAAGCTGCGCGTGGTGGGCTCGCCGCTGTACATCGACACCTTCACCGCGCTGGGCGCCAACCCCACCCAGATGAGCTGGGCCGACGCGCAGCCCGCGCTGGCCAGCGGCGCGGTCGACGGCCAGGAAAACCCCCTGTCGATCTACACCGGATCCAAGCTCTACACTGTGGGCCAGAAATACCTGACGCTCTGGAACTACGTGGCCGATCCGCTCATCTTCGTGGTGAACCGCGAAGTGTGGAATTCGTGGTCCGAGAAAGACCGCGAAATCGTCCGCCAGGCCGCGCTGGACGCCGGCAAGCAGGAGATCGTGATCGCGCGCAAGGGCGTAACGCCGGAAGATCCGTCGCTGCTCAAGGAAATCGCCGGCCACGGCGTCACCGTGACCGAACTCTCCAAGGCCGATCACGAGGCATTCGTGGCCGCGACCAAGCCGGTCTACGACAAGTGGAAGAAACAGATCGGCGAGGACCTGGTCAGCAAGGCCGAGAAAGCCATCGCCGCCCGCAAGCAGTAAGGCAGTAGGCGGACCCCGAACCGACAAGCAGCAAGCCCCAGGGGAACGGCGGCGCAAGCCGCCACGCCGGGCAGGGACGCCAGATCCCGCCCTCCATGACGGGCGCCGGCCACAAGCCGGCGCCCGTTACCTTTCTTACCGCCGGGCTGCCCCAAGGCAAAAGCGCCCCCGCGGGGCGGCAGGCCCGCACAGCGGACGCGGCGTCGGGACATCTATTTCATTGCGCTTCGCGCCCGGCGGCGGGCGTCATCACATGCGCTCGGGGTAGCGCACTTCCAGGATGTCCAGCTCCTCCACGCCGCCCGGGGTGCGCAGCACCACGGTGTCGCCTTCCCTGGCCTTGAGCAGCGCGCGCGCCACGGGGGAAATCCAACTGATCCGGCCCGCCAGCGGCTCGGCCTCGTCCACGCCCACGATGGTGACGGTGTGCTCCTCGCCCGCCTTGTCCGAGTACAGCACGGTGGCGCCGAAGAAAACCTGGTCGCGGTTGGGCTGCAGCGCCGGATCGACCACCTCGGCGATATCCAGGCGCTTGGTGAGGAAACGCATGCGGCGGTCGATTTCGCGCAGGCGCTTCTTGCCGTAGAGGTAGTCGCCGTTTTCCGAGCGGTCGCCGTTGGAGGCGGCCCACGACACCACTTGCACCACGGCCGGGCGCTCTACGTTCATGAGGCGCGCCAGTTCGCCGCGCAGCTTTTCGTAGCCCTCGGGCGTCATGTAGTTCTTGGTGCCCGCCGGCAGCGCCTGGGCCTGCGGCAGGTCGTCGTCGTCCTCGCGGTCGGATTCTTTGACAAAGGCTTTGTTCATGATTCGGACGGTGGGCGCAGCGGGCTGCGCAAGCAAAAAAGCGGCGTGGCGACCCGGCGCCGCGGTCCTATAGCCAGTCTTGCCAGACGGGCTTGAGATCGGGCGGCAGCGGCGGCAGGCGGCCGAGATCGGCGCGGCTTTCGGTGGGACTGTGAAAGTCGGATCCGCGCGAGGCCAGAAAACCGTAGCGGCGCGCCACATCCGCGTAGCGGCGGGCGTCTTCGGGCGTATGGCTGCCGGTGGTGACTTCGATGCCCTCCCCGCCCAGGTCGAGGAATTCGTCGAACAGGGCGGCGAACTGGAGAGGCGTGTACTTGTAGCGGCCTGGATGGGCGATGACGGCCATGCCGCCGGCGCCGCGTATCCAGCCCACGGCCTCGGCCAGGGTAGCCCATTGCATGGGCACGTGGCCCGGGCAATCGTCGCCCAGGAACTTGTTGAAAACCGTCTGCACGTCGGGGCAGTAGCCGGCCTCGACCAGGTAGCGGGCGAAATGCGTGCGGCTGATGAGCTCGGGGTTGCCCGCGAACGGCAAGGCGCCCTCGTACGCGCCCGGCATGCCCATGCCGGCCAGGCGCTCGCCCATGCGGCGGGCGCGGTCGGCGCGGCCGGCGCGCGTCTTGCGCAGGCCTTCGACGAGCGCGGTGTTGGAAGGGTCGAATCGCAGGCCCACGATGTGCACCGTGTGGCCGGCCCAGGTCACGGAGATTTCGACGCCGGGCACGAAGCGCATGTCGACTTCGCGCGCGGCCTTGGCCGCCTCGGCCAGGCCGCCGACCTCGTCGTGGTCGGTGAGGGCCCAGACGTCCACGCCATTGGCGTGCGCGCGCAGCGCCACCTCGCGCGGCGCGAGCGCGCCGTCCGAGACGGTGGAATGGCAATGCAGGTCGACATTGGGGCCAGCGCTTTTCATGAGGCTATTGTAGAGAAGCTCCGGCGGCGTGGATAGCGCGGCCGCCTCTCAGTCTTCGAGCAGGAAAGCCGCCACCGGCCCGACCTGGGCCGGGTCCATGAGCGTGGGCGCGTGGCCCACGCCGTCGACCTCGTGCACCCGCGCGCCCGGGTTGCGCTTGAGCATGTCCTCGACCGTCTCGCGCGACAGCAGGTCGGACTGCGCCCCCCGCACGATGAGAATGGGGCAGTCCAGCGCATCGTAGGCGCGCCACAGTATCTGCTCGCCCGCGGAAAGCGCCTGCGCGCTCTGCGCCGCGATGGGCCTGGCCAACGCCAGGTCGTAGTGCTTGACCCACTTGCCGCCGCGCTCCACGTAGACGTGCCGGCCCAGCTCGCGCCATTGTGCGTCGGTGTGGGGGCCGAACGTCTCGGAAGCGGCGCGCATCGCGGCGATCGCCTGTTCCAGGGAATCGAACTCGCCGGGCTGGCCCACGTAGCCGCCGATGCGGACCAGCGCACGCGCCTCCAGCCGGGGGCCGACGTCATTGAGCACCATTTTGTCGAAGCGCAGCCCCTGGTC
>NZ_LHSJ01000350.1:0-2378 GCF_001270295.1 Achromobacter sp. DMS1
CGGTGGCGGTTTCCGCCGTTTTGTTCGGGCTGGCCCATATTGGGGCTGGCCCATGCGGCGGGCGGCTGGGCGTGGGTGCCGCTGGCCACGCTGGCGGGCCTGGCCTACGGCGCGGCCTACCGCCGCGGCGGGCTGGCGGCGGCCGTGCTGGCGCACGCGGGGCTGAATCTGGCGCACTTCGCGCTCTACACCTACCCCGCCCTCGCGGGCGCCTGACCGGCGTCAGTCCGGCAGCGCCGGATAATCGGTGTAGCCGTGCGGGCCGGGCGTGTAGAAGGTGGAGGCGTCGGCCTCGTTGAGTTCGGCCTTCAGCGCGAAACGGCGCGCCAGGTCGGGGTTGGCAATGTACGGCACCCCGAAGGCCACGGCGTCGGCGCGGCCCGCGGCGATGGCCGCTTCGGCCGACTCGCGCGTAAAGCCCTCGTTGGCGATGTAGATGCCGCCGAAGGCCGCCTTGAGGTCGGGGCCCAGGCTGTCGGCCGCTTCGTATTCGCGCACGCAGAGAAAAGCGATGCCGCGCCGGCCCAGCTCGCGGGCCACGTAGCCGAAGGTGGCCGCGGGATTCGAGTCCCGCATGGAATGCACGCCGCCGCGCGGCGACAGGTGCACGCCCACCCGGCCCGCGCCCCAGACCGCGATGCAGGCGTCGGCGACTTCCAACAGCAGCCGGGCGCGGTTCTCCACCGGGCCGCCGTAGTCGTCGGTGCGCAGGTTGCTGCCATCCTGCAGGAACTGATCCAGCAGATAGCCGTTGGCGCCATGCACTTCCACCCCGTCGAAACCGGCTTCCATCGCCATCTGGGCCGCATGGCGATAGGCCTGGACGATGCCCGGGATCTCCGCGGCTTCCAGCGCGCGCGGCGTGACATAGGCACGCTTGGGGCGCAGGTGGCTGACGCAGCCCTCGGCGGCCACGGCGCTGGGCGCCACGGGCAGCTCGCCATCGAGCAGCTCGGGGTCGGAAATCCGGCCCACGTGCCAGAGCTGGGCCAGAATGCGTCCGCCGGCTTCGTGCACCCCGGCAGTCACCTGCCGCCAGCCGCGCACCTGCTCGGGCGACCACAGGCCGGGCGTGTCGGCGTAGCCCACGCCGCGCGGCATGACCGCCGTGGCTTCGCTCAGGATCATGCCGGCGCCGGCGCGCTGGCGGTAGTACTCGGCCATGAGGGCGTCGGGCACGCGGCCGGGGCCGGCGTGCATGCGGGTCAGGGGCGCCATGACGATGCGGTTGGGCAGGACGAGATCGCCCACGCTCAGGGGTTCGAACAAAAGGCTCATGCCATATCCTTTGCGCCCGCGGCCGGGCGCCTGCTTGCTATAGGTCGTGGTTCAACTGCCGCAGGAACGCGGCGATGACGGGTTCATTGCGCCGATAGAAAATCCACTGCCCGTTGCGGGTCGCCAAGATCAGGCCGGCGCGCTGCAGAATGGCCAGGTGCGACGACACGGTGGACTGCGACAGGCCGCAGCGCGCATCGATGTGCCCCGCGCACACGCCGTGCTCGAAGCTGTGGCCGGGACGCTCCTCGAAATAGTCGCGAGGCGTTTTCAGCCAGGCCAGGATCTCGCGGCGCACCGGGTTGGCCAGCGCCTTGTGGATGGCGTCGGCGTCCAGCGGCGGCGCGTCGGCGGCGGAAGAATCGGGTTCGGTTTCCATATCGGTATTTCGCAATTTATCGAATCATATATCGTTAAAGAGCGATATATGTGTATGCCCCTGCGCCTGCCAGGGCTATGCCGGAACTGGCCCGAATCCATGGCGTCGGGATCAGTCTCTGCCGCGGTTCGTTGTGCTGGTGCTTAACTTGTCGGGGCGGGCGAGTCACCTCGGCCGGTCTCACATGAACCGGATGGCGCACTCACTCCTGCGCCCGGATCCGCTCGGGTGCCCTTGGAGGGACAATGGCTTGCCCGAGATGCCTGCCGCGGACGCCATTGCGTTTGCGAAACGCTACGTGAAGGCCTACATCGATAACGAGGAGGCCGGTGATTCTCGGTCAGACCCGTCCTTCGAATGGGCGGGCGTGTATTCTGCCGACGATGTGAAGCGACAGGTCGCGGTCCGGCTCAGGGAGGGCACCGGTTACTACAGATGGCCATTTGCCCGGCTTCTCCTTCTCGAATACGAAGAGGCGCAACTACAGCACGTATCTGCCCTACCTGTTCGGGGACAAAGCCGATGCAGTCTGCGCGGGCGAGGCAAGCAATGGCCGGCGGGTTGACGGCCGCGCCTTCAATTCGCTCGTGGATGCTTTGCTCGCCTAGAATGGCTCGCGGAATCCGCCCGCGCACGCGCGGGCAGGCCAATCAGTAATTCCTTGCGCGCCGACACCTCGTCGCACCGGGGTTTGCTGACAGCATTAATGCTTCCCTCGCCA